>DASWOP010000056.1:0-3073 GCA_036404255.1 Acidobacteriaceae bacterium
GGGCATCCTGCACGCAGAGAAGCTCGTGAACATGAAGAAGCACAACTACACGCTGGAACCCAACGTAAGCTTCACGCCCGACCAGAAGATGATCATCTTCCGCTCCAACATGTTCGGCCCCACCTACGTCTTCGGCGTCGAGATCGCGAAGGCGAAGGTTAAACCTTAATCTTGAGCTGTTGTCCTAACTTTGATTTGTCATCCTACTTAATTTGTCATTCTGAGCGCAGCGAAGAATCTCGACTGCTCATACCGCCGCAAACCCAAATACCTGCCACCAAAGCGGGTGCCCCAGGTCTCGATTCTGAGACCTGGGTTTCTCCAGCGCCACAACCTCACCGCGGCGCTTTGTTATACGGTGCGCATTCGCAAAAGGGGTTCCGGGCGAATGGCATTTTGTTCACTGGGGGCACGTGCGAACCACTCCCACCCCAACCATTGCCCTACCGCCCCGCCTCCGCATTCACAGCCTTCCCCTTCGCGGAGAAATCCTTCTCTACCGGATCATTCGCCAGCGCCTTCAACCCTGCCACCACACTCTCCGCATTCATCACCGCACCTGCCAGCGTCGTATGCGTATGCGGATCGCCGAAGAGCGGCTCCACCGCAGCCTGCCCCAGCGCCTCATACTTGCGCGCCGTAATCTCATTCAGATCGATGAACCCCACATGCTGCTTCTCCGCCACCTGCCGCGCCCATCCGCCATACGTCGCCGCCCCGCGAACGATCTTCCCATCCTGCCAGATCTTCCGCGGCACCAGCGAACAGATAATTGGCGTCGCCCCCTTGGCCTTCGTCTGTAACACATACTGCGTCATATACCAGCCGTAGGTGTGAACCGTCTCGTCCTGCTTCGTGATCGGGTTGTGAATGTCCTTGGTCTCGTCGCCGATGCCCGGCAGCGAGCCGCGCGCCCGCGTCGGCTCATCCGGCGCACTGCCATCGTTGTGTCCAAACTGGATCAGCACAACGTCGCCGCGCTTCATCTGCGCCAGCGTCTCCGCCCAGCGCCCTTCCGTGATGTACGTCCGCGAGCTGCGTCCGCCGATGGCGCGATTCACCACGTTGATCTTGCCCGTATCAAAGTACGGCGCCAGCACATCGCCCCAACCCATCTGGTTGTTCGCGCCATCGCCATGTCCGTTGCGCACCGTCGAATCGCCCATCAGAAACAGCGTCGGCAGCTTCGGATTCGCGGCCACCGGCAGCACCATCTTCTCGTGCACCCGCGGATCGGTAATCCCGACCTCCACCACCGGCTTCTGTACCATCCGCTTCAACTCGCTCGCGGCCAGCAGATACGCTCCCACTCCATAGTCGTAGCTTGAGCTCGGCAGATACCACGCCGGCTCTGGCCCCGTCTGCTGAATGCACCCCAATCGACCATCCGCATAAATGTGCTGCAGAATCCCTGCCCACGCCTTCGCAATCACCGGCCTGTACACCACCGCGTCCAGGTAGCCCTCGTTCACACCCCACGCCATCGCATACACAAACAACGCCGAGCCCGATATCTCCGGCAACGGATAGTGTTCCGGATCGAGCAGCCCCGCATGCCACAAACCATCCGCACCCTGTAGCGATGCAACGCGCGCAGACATCTCCCGCAATTGCTGAATATAAAACGGCCGCCGAGCATCATCCGCAGGAAGATACGGTATCGTCCGCGCCAGCCCGCCCATCACCCAGCCCTCGCCGCGCGACCAGAAGATCTTCTTCCCATTCGCCTCGCGCTTCGTCAGGTAAGACGTATCCCGCGCATACAGATGCTCGTCCTTGTCATACAGCAGGTCAGAAGTCCGCTGCCACTGCGCATCCAGGTAGAGGATGTACTTGCGATCATGCGTCGCCTCATACATCCGCGCCCACACCGGCGGCGCCATAAACAGCGCATCGCACCACCACCACGGAATACGCTCATCGCCCGGCTTCAACGTATTCAACCCAATGATCGAATCCAGGTCCGCGCGCGTCGGTGCAATCATCTTCTCATCGGCCTTCGGCCCGGCTTGCAGATAGAGCTCCAGGTACGTCTGCGCCACACTCTGATCGTCTGCGTTCGGAATCCTGTCGCGCAGCTCCCACTTATACTTCTCCGCCATCGCCTGCATCGCATTGCGATACTTCGGGTCTCCGGTCGATTGCGACGCCGCCATAAATCCGCTGTACTGCACGCTCCACGTCCATATCCGGTCGAAGTACGGCTGCGAACGCGCCAGGTCCCAATCCGCCACCTTGCGCGTAGCCTTGTCGATCTCCGCTGCGGTCAGCGCCGGCGAAAGGTCCTTCGCCAGCGGCCCCGGATCAGCCGGCGCGTCGCCGAAGTGCCGCGCCGTGTCCCTATCGACACCCGCCTGCTGCGCCGCCGTCGGCAACGGATACTGCTGCGCGTATGCCACTCCACCTGCCATCAGCACTGCAAGCGCACACTGCGCCAGTCGCTGCAATCTCATCGCATCGTCTCCGGTGTTTCAATTTACTGCGGCAGCCCCGTCACGTTCGTACTGTCGCTCACCGCCACCGCACTGCCATCCGCAATCTTCAGCGAAACATCCGCGAACGTCCAATCCTTCGCATTCGCAATGTGCCCTGCATGTGCCGCCTCAATCTTCAGATGCTCCAGCTTGAATCTCTCCAGCGGCACCGTCGGATAAGCGTCCACTTCAAACGCCGTCTTCGCACCTTCCGCCTTGATGTTCCATATATGCACGTCGTGGAAGTGCGCGATGCCCTGCGCCTCCGGCACCGGAGTAGACAGCACTTTGTAGTACGCCGGATACTCCGTCATGCCCTCCGGAATCTTCGCGTAGCTGTAGCTCGGATTCCAGTTCATCGTCACGCGAAACACCACCGGCGTTCCCGTCATCACCATGTCGTGGATGCGAATATTCTCCGCCCATCCGCCCCGCGTATGTGCCGACTTGAACAGTATCCCCACCGGCACCTTCGCCAGCGTCGTCAGGTTATACGCCTCAATATTGCGGAAGCCACCCGAAGTCTCACTGCCAATCGTCACGCCCGCCGCGCCCTCGCGAATGATCGAGTCACGCAGCACCACATCCTCCGTCGGCCG
>DASWOP010000057.1:0-4360 GCA_036404255.1 Acidobacteriaceae bacterium
GAAGCCATTCCCGCAGCGGTCGCCGACTCGATCCCCATGTCCGTATCCTCGAACACCAGGCAATCCTCCGGCTTCACGCCCAGCCGCTTCGCTGCGATCAAATAAGGCTCCGGATCGGGCTTGCTCTTCGTGTAATCGCCCGCGCAGACCAGCGTTTCAAAGCGATCGAGAATCCCCAGTGCCTTCAGCGAAGCCACCACCGAATCGCGCCTGCTGCCCGAAACCACAGCAAACGGAATCTGCCCATGGCTGGCATGCACATGCTCCAGCACCTCAGGCACAGCCTTCAACTGCGGCAAAAACTCAAGGTACTTCCCCTCCTTGAGCACCGCGACCTCTTCCACCGGCATTGAGAGCCCCTGCAGCTTATTCAGCGTGGAGATGATCTCAAGCACCGGCATGCCGCCCCACGAATAAAACAGCTTCTCGTCGAACTCGCACTTCCACTCGGCAAGCGTGGCCTTCCACGCCACGTAGTGCAGCGGCATAG
This sequence comes from Acidobacteriaceae bacterium, assembly GCA_036404255.1. Taxonomy (GTDB): domain Bacteria; phylum Acidobacteriota; class Terriglobia; order Terriglobales; family Acidobacteriaceae; genus JARLFX01. Next base: position 491 of record DASWOP010000057.1, read on the forward strand.
AGTCCGCAATGGTTCCATCGCAATCAAAGAGGTAGGCTTTAAAGTTTCCCGCAGGCAGTTTCAGTGTCATATCTACCTATTTTCTCATCTTCGGTGAACTCTGCGCATCTCCGCGCCGCAAACGCATTCCAGCGAGCCACCATGTAAAACGATCTGCCAAATCGTTGAATCATCATCGGATGCTGACGCATCTTATTCATTTAGTCTGGGTATACGGCACAATTTCCACGGGAGAGAAAGTGAATGGCAGCAGAAGTTTCAGCGGAACGATGGAAACCCCGGGTTAATCCCTGGCTCATCGCTGTCACTGTCGCGCTCGCCGCCTTCATGGAGGTTCTTGATACCTCCATCGCCAACGTTGCCCTCCCGCACATCGCCGGCAATCTCGGCGCCAGCACCAACCAGGGCACCTGGGTGCTCACCAGCTACCTGGTCTCCAACGCCATCGTTCTCCCCGTCGGAGCCTGGGCATCCACCGTCATTGGGCGCAAGAACTTCTTCATCCTTTGCATCATCATCTTTACCGCGGCCAGCTTCCTTTGCGGACTCGCTCCCTCTCTTCCCATCCTTCTCATCGCCCGCGTCATTCAGGGCATCGGCGGCGGCGGCCTGCAGCCCATGGCACAGGCCATCATGGCCGATTCCTTCGAAGAGAAAAAGCGAGGCCAGGCATTCGCGCTCTACGGCCTCGTCGCCGTTCTCGCTCCATCCATCGGCCCAACCCTCGGCGGCTGGATCACAGACAGCTTCTCCTGGCGCTGGATCTTCTACATCAACATCCCCGTCGGCATCCTGGCCTTCTTCCTCGTCACCCGCTTCGTAGATGATCCCCCTTGGATCAAGGCTGACCGCTCCAACTTCCGGCGGCTGGACTACATCGGCCTCGGCCTGCTCACCGTCGCCATGGGCGGCATGCAGATCATGCTCGACAAGGGCGAAGAGAACGCCTGGTTCGCCTCGCCATTCATCCGCGTCTTTGCCGCACTCTTCGTCTTCGGTATGGCAGGCCTCATCTGGTGGGAGTGGCGCGCCAAGAACCCGATCATGAACCTGAAGCTCTTCAAGTATCGGAACTTTGCCATCTGCTGCCTGCTCATGGCATTGGTTGGCGGTGTGCTCAATGCCGCCACCGTTCTGCAGCCACAGTTCATGCAGCAACTCCTTGGCTGGACGGCCACCACTGCGGGTGAAGCCCTCACTGGCGGAGGCCTCGCCCTTCTGGTCGTCATGCCTCTCGCTGGCCTCGCCACCGGAAAATTTGCGGCCCGCAATCTTGCCGCTGTCGGCTTCGCCTTCTTCGCCGCCTCGTACTACTACGCGTCCACCCACCTCACGCTCACCATGAGCTTCAACTTCGCCGCCTGGCTGCGCGTCATCCAGATGATTCCGATTCCCTTCTGCTTCATTGCCATCACCAACGCAGCCTACGTCGGCCTGCCCCGCGAAGCCAGCAATCAGGTCTCGGGCATCATCAACTTCGTTCGCAATGTAGGCGGCAGCATCTTCATCGCGATCACCGGGGCCATCGTCACCAACCGCTCCCTCTTCCATCAGGCGCGTCTGCAGGAATCCATGCAGCCCGGCAACCTCGCCTACGCGAACCAGCTCAGCGCACTCACCCACTTCTTCGGCGGCGGGCCCGATGCCGCGCACAAGGCGCAAGCCATGATCTACCAGCAACTCAATCAGCAGGCCGCCGGACAGGGCTATCAGGACATCTACCGCGTCCTGTGCTGGATGTCCGTCTGCATGATCTTCTGCGCCTTCCTCCTCAACAAGAACCGTCCCGGCCAGGGTGCCCCCGCCGGCGAAGCCGTCCACTAGACCGCGCTTGTTCCTCCTCGGAAAAACGCTCAACCCTCGGCCCACGTGCGCGCCTCCTGAATAGCTCCTGGAATCGCCCTGGAGCTATCCAGAAACACATCCAGACCCACCCGTCATTTTCACCATAAATATCTCTGGCGTGTTCGCTATTTCTTCGCTATAATAAATCCAGAGGATCTCCGGGTTTCATCGGTTTTTCATGCAGCTTTTCCGGGGATTCTGTTATCTAAGTAGTTAACGGCGAACGGAGGCATGGCATGACGCACATACTCCTGGAACACGGTAAAAACACGGAAAAGCTCTTTGAAGACTGGCGTTTTAAAGCCCGCGAAGCCCTCGTTCGCGGCATTCCGCCCGACGATATTGACTTCGAAGATCCCAACGACACCACCACGCTGCGCCTGGCCTTTTCGGCAGACTCTGCCGCCCCTCCCCACCCTCGCACCCCCCATCCCGAGCCCCACGTCCCCGCAGGCTTCATCAATGCCGCGCACAATGTCGCCCGCCACAACGATCCCGCACGATGGAACCTGCTCTATCGCCTGCTCTGGCGCCTGCAGTCGGATTTCAACCTGCTCTACATCCAGATCGATCCCGACGTGATGGCTCTGCGTCGTTTGGAGCACGAGCTTCCCGAGCTGCCCGAAGAAACGCCGCTGCAGCTCCTGAAGAAGGCCAGCGCCCGCGTGGAAGACGCTGCCGCCATGTTCCTGCAGCCGGAGAAGCTCCCCACCGCCGCGCCTTACGTTCCTGCGCGTCACACGCTCACAGCGCTGCGCGAGGCTCTGCCGCACTGCAAGGGCTGTGATTTGCACTGCGCGGCCACACAGGCCGTCTGCGGCACCGGAACAGCCCATCCTCTCATGATGCTGGTCGGCGAAATGCCCAGCGATGTGGATGACAAGCTCGGCGTCCCCTTCAGCGGCCCCGCCGGTAAACTTCTGCACGGCATACTGGATGAACTGCAGATAGCATCGGACGATCTCTACCTGACCACCGCCGTCAAGCATTTCAGCTTCAAGCAGCGCGGCAAAACCCGCATCAGCCAGACGCCCCGAGCGGCAGAAATTAATGCCTGCAAACCCTGGCTTTTGGCCGAGATTGACGCCCTGCGTCCAGCGGTCATCGTCTGCCTTGGTGCGGTCGCGTCCAAATCCCTACTGGGCCCGGGCTTTGCCCTGATGCGCCAGCGCGGCGAACTCATTGACTCTCCCCACGCGCCCAACGTGATTGCCACGGTGCATCCCTCCGCCGTACTCCGTGCCCAGGGCCGCGCAGATGCCGGTGCCCCCACAGCCGAGGAAGCCCACTACCGCCTGCATTCTCTGCTCAAGCAGGATCTGGCCTTCGCCTACACCGTAGCCCGTCACGCAGCCCTGAAGCGCGCATAGACCCTATACGTCGTTCAGATCCTCATCCTCGCGGTTCTCTTCATGCGCGTAGATCATATGGCTGATCACCGGTGGCTCCGGCCCCATGTGATACTTCCACGCTTCATCGCGTACGGCGTGGTCGCTCGCGGTAAAGCGTTCGCGCTGCCGCAGGTAGTCCATCCACGACTCCACAATAAACGTCTCATTCAGCCGCGTGGGATCGGTTACGTCGCGGAAAATAGCCCAGCGCAGTGCACCATCGCGCATCCGCACCGCGCGCAGTTTGTGCATAGCCGCCGTGAATGCCGCGTAATCCTCCGGCCGCACTCTGTACTCAATGGAGACGCGCACCGGCCCATCATCCGGATCGGCCGGAAATGCCAGCTTGGGGATCGGCCGCTTGTACACATAGGGGCTCAAATCCGGCAGTTCACCCCGCAGAATGTGCAGTTTGAGCGCAAACGGCAGGCTAATTAACAGCCCCGCACCGGCACACGCCAGCGCCTTGGGCGTTGAGGCATGCTCTGCAATGAAGCCCCACAGCACGCTGCCCAGCGCCATGCCCCCTTGGAACGTCATCTGAAACGAGCCAAGTGCGCGAGCCTGCACCCACGCCGGTACAGACATCTGCACAGAGATGTTCATCGTGCTCATCGTGCTGGTCCAGCCGAAG
>DASWOP010000058.1:0-29069 GCA_036404255.1 Acidobacteriaceae bacterium
TACGGCGACCTTGCGAATCTGCAGCCGGGCTCCACGCGCAGACGAGCCTGCGCCGGTGGCCGGCAGGGGGAAGAGTGCTGTGCTCATGCGGGCAAAGCTCCTGGCGGTCGAATCAGCAGGCCAAGCGTAATGAATGGCCATTCATTTTGTCAACTACCTTTTTCACCTCCTAAAACTGCCGTCATTCCGACCGAAGCATCGCGGCACTTTGCGATGCGCAGCGGAGAAACCCGCATATGCATCGCTCACGCCACCACCACGCTCAAACCCTCCTCAACCAGTTATCTTCATGGGCAATCGGCTGGAGAGCGTCCACGTGTTCCCTTCAACCGCGCCGACTTGCCACCCCGCTGACTCGCTGACCTGCTGACTCGCTGCCTCACTATGAGAAGATTATCTCCGTGACCACTCCAGACTTCGCCATCGCCATCATGGCCGCGGGCAAAGGCACTCGCCTCAAATCCCGCCGCCCCAAGGTCCTGCACGAGATCGGCGGCAAACCGTTGCTGATGCACGTTATCGCCGCCGCTGCGCAAATCGTTCCCCCCTCCTCTATCTACGTCATCGTCGGCCACCAGGCCGAAGCCGTGCGTGCCGCAGTCGCCTCCACCGGCGTCCAGTTCGTCGACCAGCCCGACCAGCGAGGCACCGGCCACGCCATCCAGCAGGTCAAGGCGCACTTCACCGCCTCAGGCATAACGCCTCCCAAAAACCTCCTCGTCCTCTCCGGCGATGTTCCCCTCATCCGCCCGGAAACCATCGCCGCCATCCGCGACTTTCACCTCCGCGAACACGCCGCCATGACCATCCTCACCGCCCTGCCCTCGGACCCCACCGGCTACGGCCGTGTCCTGCGCAAGTCAAAAGACTCCGCTGAAGTCTCCGCCATCGTCGAGCAGAAATCCCTCACCCCCGCGCAGCTCGCCACGCCCGAGATCAACTCCGGCATCTACGCCTTCACCACCACCAGCCTCTTCCATCAGCTCAACCATCTCCGCACGGAGAACGCGCACGCCGAGTACTACCTCACCGACGTCGCCGCCCTCCTCGTCGCCGCCAGAGAAAAGGTCGTCGCCCTCGTCGCCGAAAACGTCGACGAAGTCCTCGGTGCGAACACCATCGCCGAGATGATGTACCTTGACGCAGCCATGCGCACCGCCACCGCCAACCGCCTCATGGCCGCGGGCGTCACCATCTTCCGTCCAGACACCTGCGTGATCGACTCCTCCGTCACCGTCGGCCCAGACACCGTCATCGAGCCCTACGTGCAGCTTCTCGGCGCCACCGCCATCGGCTCCGACTGCCGCATCCGCTCCTACACCGTCATCCAGGATTCAACCCTCGCAGACAACATCCTCGTCCGCAACGGCTGCATCCTCGATCACGCGACCGTAGCCAACGGCGCCATCCTCGGCCCATACTCGCACCTCCGCCCCGAGAGCCACATCGGCGAAAACGCCCACGTCGGCAACTTCGTTGAAACCAAAAAGGTGAAGCTCGGCAAAGGCTCCAAGGCCAACCACCTCACCTATCTCGGCGACGCCGTGATCGGAAGCAACACCAATATCGGTGCCGGCGTCATCACCTGCAACTATGACGGCGTCCACAAAAACCTGACCACCATCGGCGACCGCGTCTTCGTCGGCAGCGACTCCACCCTCGTCGCCCCGCTCACCCTGGCCGACGGTTCCTACGTCGCCGCCGGCTCCTGTATCACCCACGACGTCCCCGAAGACGCCCTCGCCCTGACCCGCGTCCCCCAAATCACCAAAGAAGGCTGGGCCTCCAAACGCCGCGCCAAACAAGCCGCAAAAGCGTCGGCCAAGCCATAGCCTTTAGGGCCCCCCTCAACTGCGGTCATCCTTCTACTCAGCATCCAACTCCACCGAGTCATTCTGAGCGAAGCGCAGCGCAGTCGAAGAACCCAGACGAACCCATGCGTCACCTATGCCGCGTCAAGCTTCCGCTGTACGAACGCACTCCTGTCTGCTGCTAAAATTTCCCCACCAAACATTGTCATTCTGAGCGCAGCGAAGAATCTGCTTCTCGCTCCTGCCCATACTCGCGGACAACAAAAAAGGAGACCCTTTCGGATCTCCTTTTCTTTCCACTGAATTCTCTTCTTACAGCTTCTCGTAAAATTCGCACGCCGAGCACGAAATGTACACGCCGCCCGGAATCCCGTGCTCACGATCCTTCACACGCTTCACAATGCGGGTTGGCTTCGAACACTTCGGGCAATCCGTGCTCTTGGTGGTGTCCATTTCCTTCTTGCGGTCTGCTGTCTTGGCGATCTTTGCCATAAATCTCTCCTCGGTTTTCTAGAGTTCCTGCCGCGCGCCTATGGCGCCGCAACATCTGCGACCGTGCTCTCTATACGTTGTCACCGGGATAAGGCGAACGGAAGAATTGCGGTCCAGCTCAGTCTTTATTCTACACGACCCAGCCCTACTACTACGCCACGCCAGCCGCACCTATTTTGTCATTCAACCGCAAACCTGTTCTTTGTCGTTCCGCAGCGAACATATTTTTATTTTTTGTCATTCCGCTGCGCAGCGGCGGAATCTGCTTCTCTTCCCCAGTTCTCGTGCAAACTAGCCTCCTGCGGCGTACTCGCTGCAATCTGAATCAGTTGCGGAGCCGCCTTGCTCTCCATCTCCACATGCGCCTTGGGCGGAGCCACCTCCATCGCATACCCCGCCGCCACAATCGGCCTGTGCGTGTAATCCCACGCATACTCGCGCGTCACCCGCACCAGCACCACGATCCCCACGATCAGTACCACGAACGTCGCCAGCGCCCCTTCGGGCCCATACGCTCCACCCGTCAGCCACCGAGGCCCCACAGCGTTAGTCTGCACAATCGTCGCAAAGTCCGTATTCCCGCTCACCGGCAGCCCGAAAAATCCACCCATGCTCAGGTTCCACGCCAGATGCAGCCCCCACGGCAGCCACAGCGCCTTCGTCCTCAGATACGCGACCGACAGCAGCACTCCCGCCAGCATCGTCACCAGCACGCTGGTCATCGACGAATCAGTATTGCCGATGTGTTCCAGTCCGAAAAATATCGCCATCGTCGCCGTCGCCGTCGCCGGCCCAGTCGCTTCAATCAGCCGCTGGAACGGGTAGCCCCGAAACACCAGTTCCTCCGCCAGCGAAGCCACCGCGATCACTCCCAGGTTCAGCACAAAAAGAAAAACAATCCGCGGCGAATGCCAGAAGTCGATGTACAGCCTGCCCGTCAGCGCAATCGGCAGCACCGCCAGCACCACCAGCCCCCAGCCCAGCGCCGCGCCTACGCCAAACTCCCGCGCCGCCGTCTCGCGCCTCACCAGCCCCATAGCCTTGAACGGTTCATCCTGCCCGTCCAGCACCATGCCCATCAGGCTGAAGCCCACAAGAAGCAGCACTACCAGCAGGCAGCGATACAGCACCTCGGCGAAGTCTCCGCGCGTGAACCAGCCCGTCACCGCCGCCAGCCGCACCGCCGCCACGTACCACGCACACGCCAGCCCAAACCGCGCCAGCGAACGCGCCCGTCCCGGCCCGCTCAGCAAGCCGGCAAACTGCTTCTTCTGTACTGGATTCACTGCCGGGGAAGGCACGACCGATTCACTCAACGCAAATGCCCTCTATACCGTGGTGTAAAACTGCGCTATGTTGCGGAACTTCTCATACCGCGCGGCCAGCATCGCGTCCAGCGGCATTGCCTTCAACTCCGCCAGGTGCCACGCCAGCTTCCTGCCCACCATCTCCATCGCCGCAACGCCATCCGCCTGCGAACCGCCTTCCGGCTCCGGAACGATGTCGTCGATGCAGCCCAGGCTCTTCACATCCACCGCCGTGCTCTTCAGCGCGACCGCCGCCTGCTGCCGCTTCGCCGGGTCCTTCCACATGATCGACGCGCAAGCCTCCGGCGAGATCACCGAATAGATCGCATTCTCCAGCATCAGCACGCGGTCCGCCACAGCCAGCGCCAGTGCGCCGCCGGACCCACCCTCGCCCGTAATCGTTGCAATCGTCGGTACCTTCAGCCGAGACATCTCCCGCAGGTTGCGCGCAATGGCCTCGCCCTGTCCGCGCTCCTCCGCACCCAGCCCTGGATACGCGCCAAACAGATCCACAAACGTAAATACCGGCCGCGAAAACTTCTCCGCGATCTTCATCGCTCGCAGCGCCTTCCGGTAGCCCTCAGGATCGGGCATGCCGAACTTGCGATGCACATTCTCCTTGGTCGAGCGCCCCTTCACATTCCCAATGACGAGCACTTCCTCGCCCTGGAACCGCGCCATCCCGCACGTCATCGCCGGATCGTCGCCAAAGGCGCGGTCACCGTGAATCTCGCTGAAGTCGCTGAACAGGTGCTCAATGAAATCCATGGGATAGGGCCGTTGCGGATGCCGTGCCATCTCCGTCTTGATCCATGCCGCCGGCGGTGGAGCAGCAGGCACAACTGCCTGCACGGGTTCAACTTGAGTCAAATCTCGGTCTGCCATCTGGGTCCCTGCCTGCAAGCTCTATTGTAGCGAAATCCGCTCAGTCGCATGGGCTCTGCAATTTTTAGCGAGCAGATATATCATGATATACATGTATATCAGTGGTTGTGAAACCACGTCACGGTCACATTTGTGTAGCGGCACTGAAGGGGGCTTCTATGATTGCAGTGCGTCTTTCCGCAGAGATTGAAACTCGTCTTGATAAGCTCGCCCGCAGAACCGGCCGCACCAAAACCTTCTACGTTCGCGAAGCCATCATCAATCAACTTGACGATTTAGAAGACATCTATCTCGCCGAGCACAGTCTTGCGAATATCGAAAGCGGTAAGAGCAGGACAACAGCACTGACAGAGGTTCTGAAACGGCATGGCCTGGCGGATTGAGCTATCAACAGAAGCAGAGAAGCAGCTGGCAAAGTTAGACAAGCAGACAGGCCAAAGGATCGGTAAATTCCTCAGCCAGCGTGTTGCCCCTCTCGATAATCCCCGCAGCATCGGGTCTGCCCTTCAAGGCGAACGCTACGGCGAACTCTGGCGGTATCGTGTCGGCGACTACAGAATCATCTGCAAAATCTATGACGATCGGTTGGTAATTGCCGCAGTACGCATCGGCCACCGCCGCGAAGTCTATCGCTAATCTTTCCTATCCCCTAATTCCCTCGTCCAGCGCGAACCGATCCCATTGCAGCCCGAAAAGCAGCGCCGCGAACACCGCGCTATAGAGCAATTGCTGTCCCGCGATAGCCCACTCCTGATTAAGCGTGACGCCCACTGTCAGCATCATCACAAAGGCGCTTCCAGCCACAAGCACCACGCGCCGCCACAGTCCCAAAATCAGCAGCACTCCCAGCACGGCCTCAATGAACGGAATAGCCAGCGCAAAACCCCACGTTACCGCATGCGGCAGGATGGTCCCACTCAGATGTTCTGCCGTCTGTCCTGCAAAGCCTGCGACCCCATGCAGAATGCGCGTACCGCCATGCCCCAGCATATTCACGCCCAGCGCAACCCGCAGCAACCCCACCGCCAGCGCCCTGTTCGTATCGCCTTGCAGATCAGAGTTCATAGCATCTCCGTTAGACCTGAATACTACTCAATCACCCTCACGCCACCAACTCCCACCAACTCTTCCACGCGGTCAATGAACAACCGGTCCGCCGCCACTGTCATCCCCTGCGGCTCCAGCACGGCGCAGAACTCACCCGGCTCTTCCAGGTCCAGCAGCATCTTCGCCTGCCCCGGCGTCGCGGTAAAGAGTGCCAGCAGCTTCTCCATCAGCGCCGTATCTCCGCTATGCAGAGGCACCTTGATCCGCAGCGCCGCTGGCAGCTTGATCTTTATATCTTCCAGCGCCTGAATGCTCGATATCGCCAGCTTTGGCGCCGAATCCTCTTCACCCCGCAGCACGCCCCGAATCACCACCGGCACATCGATCTTCAGTTTCTCCGCCAGCTTCTCGTAGCTCTGCGGAAACGCGATCAGCTCGATCTTGCCCAGCGTATCTTCCAGCGCCGCCTGCGCATAGAGCTCACCTGACCGCTTCGACTTCGCCACCTTCAGCCCCGTGATTACGCCCGCAATGCTGATCTCGTTCTGCGGCTCCTGTCCGCGGCGGAAGCTCTGCTGCTCCGGCTTCATCTCCAGCGCCGCCGCGGTCGTCACCACCTTCATATTCCGCAGCTTCTCGCGATACTTGTCCATCGGATGCCCGGAGACGAAGAATCCCAGCACGTCCTTCTCATTCTGCAGCCGCGTATGCTCTTCCCACTCCGCGACCTTCGGCAGCGGATCACCCTTGCCGCCGCCCACAGCCGGTAGATCGTCGAATATCCCAAACAGCCCGTTCTGCCCACTCTCCGCATCGCGCTGCGCCTTCTGCGCCCGCTCAATTCCCTTGTCAATCGCCGCCGTCACCGACGCGCGTCCGCCAAAACAATCCATCGCGCCAGACTTAATCAGCGACTCCAGCACCCGCTTATTCAGCAGCCGCAGGTCCACCAACTCGCAGAACTCCCAGAAGGTTCCGAAACCCTTTTTGCCCTCGGCCTGCAGCTTCGCGCGCGCCGTCAGAATGGATTCAATCGCATTCCCACCCACGTTCTTGATCGCCGTCAGCCCAAAGCGAATCACGTTGCCCACCGGCGTAAACGTCGCGGCAGACAACTGCACATCCGGCGGCTCCACCGCGATATCGATCTCGCGGCACTCCTGGATGTACTTCACCACGTTCTCCGGCTTCGACGTTTCACTGGTCAGCAGCGCCGCCATAAACTCCGTAGGATAGTGCGTCTTCAGATACGCCGTGTGATACGCCAGCAGCGCATACGCCGCCGAGTGCGACTTATTGAAGCCGTATCCCGCGAACTGTTCCATCAAATCAAAGAGCTGCCCGGCCCTGTCCTTGTCGAACTTCAGCTCCGCCGCGCCCGCCATAAACAAGACGCGCTGCTTCGCCATCTCCTCGGCATTTTTCTTACCCATCGCGCGCCGCAGCAGATCGGCGCCGCCCAGCGAATATCCCGCGATCACGCTCGAGATCTGCATCACCTGCTCTTGATACACGATCACGCCGAGCGTCTCCTTCAGGAGATGCTCCAACTCCGGGAACATATACTCCACCGGGCGCCGTCCCCACTTGCGCTCAATGAAGTCATCGATCATGCCGCCCTGAATCGGCCCCGGCCGGTACAGCGCATTCAGTGCCGTCAGGTCTTCAATCGAAGTCGGCTTATACCGCCGCAGCACGTCGCGCATGCCGCCCGATTCAAACTGAAACACGCCAGACGTCAGCGCGCGATGGAACACCTTCTCATACGTCTCCGGATCGTCCAGCGGAATCGTCGACATATCCAGCTTTACGCCGCGGTTCTGCTCGATCATCTTCAGCGCGTCGTAGATCACCGTCAGCGTCGTCAGGCCGAGGAAGTCCATCTTCAACAGGCCCATCTTCTCAATGGACTTCATGTCGTACGACGTCACAATTTCTTCGTTCTTGCTGCGCGTCACCGGCACCAGTTCGGTCAGCGGCTGCGGCGCAATCACCACGCCCGCCGCGTGTACGCCAGCGCCGCGAACCAGCCCTTCCAGCCGCTTCGCCGTGTCGATCACCTCGCGCACGCGCTCATCGCTCTCGTACGCCTGCGCCATCGCCGTCGAATCCTTCAGCGCCTGCTCGATCGTGATGCCGATCGTCGGCGGAATCATCTTCGCAATGCGGTCCACTTCGCCGTACGGCATATCCAGCGCACGGCCCACGTCCTTGATCGCAGCCTTCGCTGCCATCGTGTTGAACGTGATGATCTGTGCCACCTGCTCGCGCCCATACTTGCGCTGCACATACTCAATCACTTCGCCGCGCCGGTTCATGCAGAAATCGATGTCGATATCGGGCATGGAAACGCGTTCCGGATTCAGGAACCGCTCAAACAGCAGGTTGTTCTGCAGCGGATCGATGTCCGTAATGCCCATCACGTAGGCCACCAGCGACCCCGCCGCCGAACCACGCCCCGGTCCCACTGGGATATCCTGCTCCTTCGCATAGCGAATGAAGTCCCACACGATCAGGAAGTAGCCCGGAAACTTCATCTGCTTGATGCAATCGATCTCGCGCTGCAGCCGCGCCTCGTAATCTGAGATCGTGCTCCGCAGCAAACCCTTCTCCTGCAGATGCCGCACAGCCGTATCCATGCGCATGCGGTAGCCTTCACGGCATACCGTCTCAAAGTAGCTGTCGATGGTCGCGCCTTCCGGCACATCGAACTTCGGAAAGGCATTCTCCAGCGGGTGGATCTCCATCTTGCAGCGCTCTGCGAACTGCATCGTCCGCGTCAGCACCTCAGGGTTCTGCGGAAACAACTGCGCCATCTGTTCGGCAGACTTTACATAAAACTCCTGCGTATCGAACTTGAACCGCTTCGGATCGTTCATCGACCCGCCCGTCTGCACGCACAGCAGAATCTCGTGTGCCCGGCTGTCCTGGTCAGAAACGTAGTGGCTGTCGTTGGTCGCGATCAACGGAATATCCAGGTCCTTCTCCAACTGGAACATCGCCTTCGAAACCTTTGCATCCGGCTCCAGCTTGTGGTCCTGCACCTCCAGAAAGAAATTGCCCTTCCCGAAGATGTCCTGGTACACACCCGCCGTCGTCTTGGCCTTCTCATACTCATCAGCCATCAGGTGCTGGCTCAGCTCGCCCGCCAGGCAGCCGGAAAAACCAATCAGCCCCTTGGCATGCTCCGCCAGATACTTCTTGCTCACGCGCGGTTTGCGATAGAACCCATGCAGCGCAGCCTCGCTGGTCAGGCGCACCAGGTTCCGGTAGCCCTCATCGTTCTCCGCCAGCACCAGCATGTGGTTGTACTTGTCGCCCTCGGGCGCAGCCCGGTGGTCTTCGTTCTTGCAGATATAGAGCTCGCAGCCCAGAATCGGCTTAATGCCATACTTATCCGCCGCCTTGAAGAAGTGAATCGCCCCATGGATATTCCCATGGTCGGTCATGGCGACAGCCGTCTGTCCCATGCCCTTCACATGCTTCATCAGCTTGCCGATGTCGCAAGCGCCATCCAGTAGTGAGTAGTCGGTATGCAGATGGAGATGGGTAAACTCTGGGGCAGCCATACTTCTATTCTAGTTCGCCGGCAAAGTAACTACGCCAACCAACTTCCGCCCCATGAGGAAAACGCGTACCAAGCCTGATCTGACCAAAATGAATCCTCGGCAACCGTCGCAGAAAAACTATGCCCGTGTAGTCCGTCATCTTCACCGATAAGGCACCGTAAAACGACCGTGAATTGTGCACGGCGTTTTACGGTCGTTTAGGGTGCCAAAACTGCCCTAACTCGCCACATTCTTCTTCAAAAACGCCAGCGAACGCTCCAGCGCCAGCTTCGCCGCAGCCGCGTTATACATGGCCGGATCAGGATCACGGTTGAACGCGTGCCCAGCCTCCGGATACGTATAAATCAGCACATCCGGATGCGCCTTAGCCACTGCTTCGCGTTGGTCCGCCCCAATATGCGTATCCTTCTCCCCAAAGTGCAGCATCACCGGGCAAGTGGGCTTTTCGCTGGCAAATTTACCAACGCCCCCCGCGTAATACCCCACCGCCGCCTTCGGTTCCAGCCCCAGATTCTTCAGCCGCGTCGCCGAAAGCCACGCCATCAGCCCGCCATAGCAGTACCCAACCACGCCAATGTGAGCCACAGACTCCTGCGCCCAGCGAAACGCAGCCGCAATATCCAGCAGCGCCAAATCCACATTCAGCTTGCCGTAAAACTCAAACGCCTTCTTCGAACCCTCGGCGCTGTAATCCAACTCCACACCCGGCGCGGGCTTGTGTTCAATGCGGTCAAACAGAGCTGGCGCAATCGCCAGAAACCCTGCGCTCGCATATCCATCCACCACGCTGCGAATATGCGCGTTCACGCCATAGATCTCCTGCACAATCACCAACGCCGCCACCGGCGCCACCGCAGGCCGCGCCACATAGGCGCTCAACTGGTTACCGTCTTCCGCCTTCAACTGCACATACTCGCTCATCACGCCTCCGTGTTGTCTCCAACTCTTCTAATCTCTGCCCTTAGAATCCACCATCCGTGGCTGCACCACAATGCCGTCGAACAGCGTCGCCGCCACCATGTGATCGCCCACCGGCCGCAGCAGCCGCAGATGCCAGCCCGTATCCCAGCACTGCACCGCCTTGCCTGCAACCGCAATAGCGCATGCGAACGTACTGGAATTGTTAGCCGTCACCAGCACCCGTTGACCAGCCGCATCATAGTAGACGCTGTTCACGTCATTAAGGTTGAGTTTCGGCACCATCTGCCAGCGCGCGCCATCGTCCCCGCTAAACCAGATGCCCTCGCCGCCCACCACCCATATCTCACCCGAGCCATCCACCGCCAGGCCGGAGATCTGCGTCAGCCCCGCCGGCAGCTTCACCGCCTTCCAGCTCCTTGCCCCGTCGCTGGAAACCTCCATCCGCTTCAGATCCGCGGCCACCAGCTTGCCGTCGCCCGCCGCTAAATATCGCAGAGGCGCTGTTCCCGCCGTCACCACCTGTCGCCAGCTTGCGCCCGAACTCGTGCTCGCCAGCAATCCCTGCTGCGTCGCGGCATACACATCGTAGCCTGTAGACAGCAGCGCATACACCGCTCCCTCAAACCCCGCTATCTTCTTCGGAACATTCACCGCCGCAGGCTTCTTCACGGTCGTGCGGGTTGCCACACCACGCTTCCGCAACGGCGATACTGCCAGCCCCGGATCAGCCGGCCCCGGCCCACTGTACTCCATCGGAGCTACACTCGCCGTCGCCTCCGTGCCATACTCCTGCCACATCGAATCGTGCAACGTGAAGATGCCGTGGTTCGTTCCCGCGATCACCGTATTATCCGGCGCCACTGCCAGCGCGAACACATCGCGCCCACCCAGCCCCTCCGCCCGCTGCTCCCACCGAATGCCGCCATCCCGGCTCACAAACGCCCCGCCGGAATCCTTATCGTTCACCACTCCCACATAGATCTGTGCCGGATTCCGTGAGTCAGATGCATACGCCGAAATCTGCCGCGCGGAAAACCCGCTGTTCGACGAACGGTATGTAAATCCGCCGTCGTTGCTCATCAGTACGCCAGCTCGGTCCGTCGCCACCAGCATGTGGTCTGGATTCTTCGGGTCGATATAGACGTCGTTAATGATCTCTTCCGGCCGCGTCATCCGCCGCCAGTCCTGCCCCGCGTCCGACGTGCGAAACAGCCCCTCCGTCGTCCCTGCGAACACAATATCGGGATGCACGGGGTCCTGCATCAGCACCCGCGTCCGCCGCGCAGTTGAAGGAATCCCCTGCACCTTCTTGAACAATTCGCCTGCGCTCTCGCTCTTGTAAATGCCGGAGCATGCACTCGCATAGATCGTCCGGTTATCGCGATCGTCCACGATGATCGAAAACACATCCGAATCCTCGATAATGCCGGCCTTGATATTCTTCCAGTGTGCGCCGCCATCAACCGTCTTCCATGGCAGGTGCCACGTTCCCGCATAGATGATCTGCGGATCGTGTGTGTCCACAGCAAGCGACTCGATCTCGTGGATCTCCGTGCTTCCAGCCGGGCTGATGCGTTCCCACCGCCGCCCACCGTCCGTACTCCGGTATACACCACTCAGCGCACCGGCAATCAGTATCTTTGCGTCGGACGGAGCTGCCGTCAACGCACGGATGGACTGTCCACTCATCTCCGCGTTGCTGGTCCATGTATGTCCAGCGTCCTGGCTCACAAAAATGCCGCCGTCCGGGCGATCCGTGACCCACGCGCCCACCAGGATATGCTTCGGGTTCTCCACATCCACCACAATGCTGTCCAGCACCAGGTCATCGCGACGGCCTATCCGCGCCAGCCGTTGCCACTTCGCACCGCCATCAGTGGTCTCGTAGATCCATCCGTTCGCCGTGCCCATATACACGTGCGCCGGGTTCATGGGGTCTGCGGCAAAACTACGCACATCACCGCCATCCGGACCAAACGGCAGCCACGGCACCGCGTAAGCCGCAGACCCGCTGCCCGCTACCAGTACCGCAACACAGACTCCTCGCAACCACCTTCTTAGACTCTCGATCATTGGCCTCTATCAATCAGATGCAGCCGGCCAGACTTCGGCTTCGGCTGCGAAACTTGCGCCCTGCAATACAAAGGGCTGACTGGGTGATCCCAGTCAGCCCTTCGGGTTGAGTTTAGTCGGACTTACTTGGCTTCCGTAGCAGCCTTCTTGTGGTGATGAGCAGGAGCGGCCTTGCGGGGCTTAGCCTTGGTTGCAGACTCATCAACAGGAGTGACGCCGGTCGCATTGAATGTTGCACCTGCAGGGATCAGGGTAGAAGCGACCGTCTTACCGTCGGTTCCATCCGTATACGGCTGCACGCGAGAGCTATCAATGCCCTTCTCGGTAACCAGGTAGGACTTGGCATTCACAGCGCGCTCAGCAGCGAACTTCTCGCCCTTCTTCTCCTTCGGAGAGGAAGAACCCACCAGTGCAACCTTCGCATCGGTAGAGTGCTGCAGGCTCAGTGAAATGTCATCCAGGCAAGCCTTCGCTTCGTTGTCTACGCGGGTCGGACGCTTCTTGTCCTTCTCGAAGCTGATCGAGCAGAGCGAAGACGTCGTCGGAGCCGGAGGAGCCGGAGGAGCGATGACCGTTACCTGAGTCGTGGAGCTTACCGCGTTGGCCTTATCGTCGACCACATTGCAGGTCACTACGATGCTGCCAGGCGCTGCGCCCGCCGTGCTCAGGGTTGCCGTTGAGGTACTGCCGCTGATCGAGCCGGCTGACGCGCTATAGCTGTACGTCAGGGGGCGGTTCTGCGGGCTCACTGCTGTTGCAGTGATCGTGGAAGAATCACTCGGGTTCACGCTGGACGGGTTCGCCGAGCAGCTGATCGTCGGTGGCTGGATCGGATTCACGGTGAACGTCGCCGCGCAATCTGCAAACTGGCCAGGCTTGGTGCCTTCAGCTACATGACCCTTTACCGTGTAGGTTCCCGGTGCCAGTGTCGTAGTATCAACTGCACCCACGTTGCTGGTGCCAGTTACCTTGGCTGAATCAGCTACCCAGGTATAGGTGACCGTTTTCTTCGGGTTCAGGTTGGTTGCCGTGCCCGTCACTGTGACCGGGTCGCCAGGATAAACCGCTGCCGGCGATGCAACGCAGGCATAGGTAACCGGAGGAGGAGGCACAACCGAGCCGAACTTCAGCAGAATGCCCGAGCTCAGGCGCGCCGAATTCAGATTCGCGCGGCCACCGACCTGGCCGTTGGAGTACGGTGGGCCAAAATCTGTATGAATATACTCGTAATCCGCCTGAAACAGACGGAAGCCTAGGTGATGATTGAAGAACGGCAGATCATAGTCCATACCGCCGCCAACCACCATCGCAGGACCGAACGTATACGGATTGCCGATACCCCCGGTAACATTCGGGCCACCAAGCTTATCTGCGCCAGCCAGAGCATGCACAAAAAGCGTGTAATTCTGTAGCGGCAGACGTGCGATCGGACCAGCCATGGCCGTATACAGGCCATCATTCCGGCCATCCGGATGAGCGGCAAACTCAACCTGCGCGCCGATATAGCGATTGAAATAGTAAGTTACACTGCCAATCGCGCCAACATCGATAGACGAGTAATTGATGTTCTGCGGCTTGACGCTTCCGTGGGCTCCAAAATATGAATATCCCAGGAAGACATCTACACGTGACGGATTGGGTGCGCTAGGCAGGGCAGCGGTCTGGGCTGCAGCCACGCCGGCCGCTCCCAACACTACTGCACATGCGACCGCTATGAGCCGGCCAACTCTGTGTGACGAACGATCAACCATACGACTATCCTCCAAAGGTTTCGATCTGAATATTCAACGGCCCTAAAGCCAAAAAAAATTGATGCCGGGTCAAATTCCGGTTTCATGTACCTGCAAAGTCTACTCTATCTAACGGCAAATGAAGCACAAATTCCACATCGAGATTACATTATTGCAATTTCCGCTTTGTACAACATCTGTTTTTTTAAATCTTCAAGCGGTATCCAAACCGTTATCGTGGTTCAAAAATCTAAATCTACGCCGAACCTACAGGTTCAGCGTCTTTTTCAGGCTCCCCCGCTCCTGCTGGATCTTCTCCTGCAGCAGCGTGATCGCATACAAAAGCTGTTCTGGCCGCGGCGGGCATCCCGGCACATACACATCCACCGGAATCACCTGATTTACCCCCTGCAGCAGCGCATAATTATTGAAAACTCCGCCTGAAGTCGCGCATGCGCCCATCGAAATCACCCACTTCGGCTCCGGCATCTGCTCGTAGAGCCGCCGGATCACCGGGGCCATCTTCTGCGATACCCGCCCCGCAACCACCATCAGGTCGCTCTGTCGCGGCGAAGGCCGGAAGACCTCAGACCCAAAGCGCGCAATGTCATAGCGCGAGCCGCCCATGGACATCATCTCGATCGCGCAGCACGCCAGCCCGAATGTCATCGGCCATATGGAGTTTTTCCGTGCCCAGTTCACCGCGGCATCCAGCGAGGCCAGAATCACGCCCTCAGGCAGATCGGTGCCCCAGCTTACTTCACGCAGTTTGTCCTGGTTTTTACCAAAGCTTGTCAGCGTACCGAACAAATGCCGGTCGTTCTGCTGCGGTGTAGCAGTCGGTCTTCCGCTGCTCGAGTTTTGTCCTGGGCCGATACTCATACGTTCAATATAAAGGAATCCCGAACCATTCTCTGGTCCGTTCTTGCATAACTGATACTTCGATTGATGCCCCGTTTCACCACAAACGTTGCACGTCACGAAATAAAAACTTCATCGCTCAAATAAATCCTCGGTGCTCATGCAGGTGTTTCGTTGCCCGCAGTACCGCTCCCTAAGCCCTGTTCTCTGATCCCTGCTGCCTACTTCCCACATCCCCGCCGATCCACCGCCAGCCCCGTCGCCGCCTCAAATTCTCGCGGTAGATGCAACGTGACCCGGAACCGCATCCATGTCACCGCGCCCAGCGGACTCGCTCCACTCGGCTCCGTCGTGTGCGGAGTCTGCGAAAAATGTGAAGCCACCGCCGCCGCCATCTGTGCCTGGTTCGCCGTCCCCGGAATCAACTTCGCATCCAGTATCTGCAACTCCGCCGTAGCCGACCCCGCCGCCAGCTCCGCCAGCTTCTCTCCCAGCGCTGCATTGTCTGGTGCGGCCAAATATGCCGTGTACGCCCTCTGCAGCCTCACCATGTCCGCAGCATTCGCCGCAAACTGGAACCTCCGTGGATTCCACGCCACCGCATCCTGCGCCCTGAAGCTGAAATCCGTCGTGACCGCCAGCGGCGTCACCGAGTTATACGGTGGCGTCGCCAGCTCCGCCGCATCGTGCGCCGGTCGAGGCCCCTTCACCGGCAGAACTCGCACAATCCATCCCGCGCGCACCGCTTCCAGCGTGAACGCCATACCGTTCCCTAGCGGCTGCGTGTAGCTCTGCCCTGCCTGCGCCACACCCTCAAAGCTGGCGCTCGCGCACATCGTCTCCACTGGCGGCAGCTTGCTGGCGCTCTTCGTCGTCCAGGCCATCGCCCCTGCGCCGCTCCCTGCCACTACCAGCAGCACTGCCGCTGCAACCCGCCGCATACCGATCACATGTCTCATTGTTTGCATCATCGCAGATGCGCTTGCCCATCCTCAACTGCACCGGCGGATGCTCGAAATAACAATTTTTTATACGCCGAATCGCATCCACTTCTAACGATGCATTGTGCGTTTTTTTATACGCCGGATTCGGTAAATTTATCCAAGCACACTTTAACCACATGTTTCTGTTACGTCCACACCGGGCACCCCCGAGCCCAGCCGCACGTAGTATTCGGAGTGAAATGCTAACTTGTTGTTCCGCACGCCGCCTTCTCGCCGCCGCTTCATTCGCCCTTCTCGCACCCGCAGCCCACGCACAAGCCGCCTCCGCACCCATCAGCAATGGTGACAACGCATGGATGCTGACCTCCTCCGCGCTTGTCCTGCTCATGACCGGCCCCGGCCTCGCACTCTTCTACTGCGGCCTCGTCCGCCGCAAGAATGTGCTCAACACCATGATGCAGTGCTTCGCCATGATGGCCGTTGTCACCGTGCTCTGGGCCTTCTTCGGATGGTCACTCGCCTTCAGTCCGGGTTACAGCTTCATTGGCGGGCTGCATCAGTGCTTCCTGCGCGGAGTCGGCCTCACGCCTGATCCCTTCTACGCCGCCACCATTCCCGCGCAGACGTTCATGGTCTACCAGCTCATGTTTGCCATCATCACCCCCGCGCTCATCAGCGGAGCCTTCGCCGAGCGCATGAAGTTCTCCGCCATGCTCGCCTTCACCACGCTCTGGATCATCTTCGTCTATAGCCCCATGGCCCACATGGTCTGGGGCAAAGGCGGCCTGCTCAACTTTGCCGCCATCGGCTCCGGCCATCTCGGCGGCTACCTGCCTTCGCTGGACTTCGCCGGCGGCACCGTCGTCCACATCAGCTCCGGCGTCTCCGCCCTGGTCACCTGCCTCTATCTCGGCAAACGCCTCGGCTACCCGCAGGTGGATACCCGCCCGCACTCCGTCGTCCTCAGCCTCATCGGCGCCTGCATGCTCTGGGTCGGTTGGTTCGGATTCAACGCTGGCAGCGCACTCTCCGCGGGGACTCTCGCCACCAGCGCCTTCATCAACACCCACTTCGCCGCAGCAGCAGCCACCATCGGCTGGTGCCTCATGGAGTGGCGCAAGAAGGGCAAATTCTCCGCTCTCGGCGCTATCTCCGGAGCAATTGCCGGGCTCGTCGCCATCACACCCGCCTCCGGCTTCGTCACGCCCATGGCCGCGCTCGCTATCGGCCTCATCGCCGGAGCCTTCTGCTACTTCATGGTCATCAGCGTCAAAACCCGCTTCGGCTACGATGATTCGCTCGATGCCTTCGGCGTTCACGGCGCTGGCGGCACCATCGGCGCTCTGCTCACAGGCGTCTTTGCCAACTCCGCCATCCACGCCACCTACCGAGGCGGAGCGGCTACCGGCCTGCTCCAGGGCTATCCCCGCCAGATGCTCTACCAGGCCGCCGGCGTCCTCATCGCCTGGACCGTCTCCATCGTCGGCACGCTCGTCATTCTCATCCTCGTCGATAAGTGCATCGGCCTCCGCGTCACCGTGACGGAAGAAGAGGAAGGCCTCGATCTCACCCAGCACGGAGAAGAGGGCTACGAGTGGGAGATCGTCACACGCTAGTGCAATCCAGCCCGGGGCCAACACTGGAATCGCAATTTCCCCGGGCGATTGCACTAGAATGGAATGAACCACAACGCACCATTTGAAGCCTTCGCTTCAGGAGACACCATGCAGAAGATAGAGGCCATCATCCAGCCCTCCAAACTAGACGCCGTCAAAGAGGCGCTCATCGAGGTCGGCATTCAGGGCATCACCATCCTGGAGGCACGCGGCCACGGCCGCCAGAAGGGCCATACCGAAACCTACCGCGGGCGTGAATATTCAGTAGACCTGCTGCCCAAGCTCAAGCTCGAAATCATCGTCACCGACGACATGGTGGATGCCGTAGTCAACACCATCGCCACCACCGCCCGCAGCGGCAAGATCGGCGACGGCAAGATCTTCGTTTCGCGCATAGACACCGCCATCCGCATCCGCAACGACGAGCGCGGCGACAACGCAATCTGAACCGCCACAGCGCACTACGAATTGCATGAATCACCCGCACCACCGCCGTGAAGGGAGGCGCCTCTGCCAATGAACGACCAGCCCGGCCCCATCAACGCCCTGCGTGATTTCTATCAGCAGGGTCTGGCAGAGATTCGCGCCCAGTTCGAGCAGCAGCACACCGCCCGCACTGCCGGCCGTACCGCCATCGAGCAGCGTTCCCACCTCGCCGACGAACTCGTCCAGCGCCTCTGGGCCCGGTTCAGCGATCATCCCAAGCTCAAGTCCGGCGTTGCCATCGTCGCCATCGGCGGATACGGCCGTCAGCAGCTCTTCCCTCAATCCGATCTTGATGTCCTCTTCCTCCTCGACAACTCCCTCAAGGAGCTCGAGATGAAGGACCCCATCCGCCGTATCAATCAGGAGATATGGGATTGCGGTATCCGCGCCAGTCCGCAGACGCGCCAGCTCTCCGAGTGCGACGGCCTCATCATCGGCAATCCCGAATTCACGCTTTCGCTAATGGATCACCGCTTCCTCTGCGGCAACCGCAAGCTCTATGACAAGCTGGCGAAGGATGCTCTTCCCAAACTCCTCCAGCGCGACCATCGCACGCTCATCGCCCGACTGGTAGAGATCACGCTGGACCGCCACGCCAAGTACGCCAACACGCTCTTCCATCTCGAGCCGAACATCAAAGACTGCCCCGGCGGCCTGCGCGACATGCACGTCTGCGGCTGGCTCACCACGCTCTACGGCATCGCCGCGCAGGCGCAGAAACAAGCTCGCCCCCAGCACAACAACCTCGCCGAGTTCCATCAGGCGACAGACTTTCTCGCCACCGTGCGCTGCTTCCTCCACTACGCCCACGACCGCGACGACAACACCCTCTACTGGCAGTCGCAAGACGCAGCAGCATCCGCCGCTCTCGCACTCGGCAACATCGGCAATCGCACCATCGATGCCTCGGTCTGGATGCGTTCTTTCTTCCGCAACGCCCGCACCATCCACCGCCGCACCATGCAGTTGCTCGAAGAAGCTCCTCGCGTCCGCGGCTCGTCGTTATACGATCAGCTCCGCCGCCGCCACAAGCGCGTTCAGTACGACGGCTTCCACATCCAGCACGGTCGCATCATCTTCGATGAGCCCGCCTCACCCCGCGCGCCCGATCCGGCCAACGATCCAGACACCGTGCTGTATCTCTTCGAAGCCATCGCCACCCACGGCTGCAAGCTCTCCTCCGAAGCCGAAGACCGCCTCGAACCCGCCCTGCCCATCCTCGCCGCGAACCTCGAAGAGGGCCCTGCGCTCTGGACGCACTTCCGCACCATCCTCAACGGCCCCTACGCCGGCGAAGCCCTGCGCGCCATGCACGCCCTCGGCATCCTCGAGCTCATCGTGCCCGAATTTCTCGGCATTGATGCGCTCGTCATCCGCGACGCCTACCACCGCTACACCGTGGACGAGCACACCTTCGTGCTGATCGACGTGCTCCACAACCTCCAGCGCCCGCCCGAGCCGATGAACTCCAACAACCGGCCCAACACCCTCGCCGAATGGCAGCGCCGCTTCGGTGGTCTGCTGGCCGATCTCCCCCACCCCGAACTCCTCTACCTCGCCGCGCTCATGCACGACACCGGCAAAGGCCGCGACACGCCCGACCACTCCAAAGAGTCCGCCCGCATGGCGAAGAATCTCTTCGCCCGCATGGAGCTGGACCCCTACGAAGCCGGCATCGTCCGCCATCTCATCGTCAACCACCTCGTCATGTCGTCCACCCTGCGCCGCGACATCTTCGATATGGAGACCCTGCGCCTCTTCGTTGAAAAAGTTGAATCGCCCGAGCAGCTGCGCATGCTCGCCCTGCTCACCTACGCCGACATCTCTGCCGTCCACCCCGACGCGCTCACGCCCTGGAAGGCCGAAAATCTCTGGAACCTCTACATCGGTGCGTCCAACTATCTCGACCGCACCGTCGATGACGACCGTGTCCGCTCCCGCGCCAACTCCGAACTCATCCAGCGCGTCACCACGCTCGCCCCGGCACGTGCCAAAGAGATTCGCGCCTACCTGCAGGGATTCCCGCAGCGCTATCTGCGCACGCGCACGCCCGAGCAGGTCTTCGCCCACTTTGAGCTCGCCTCCGGCCTGGTCAAGCCCTCCCCTGCCGCAAAAGATACCGAAGCCAACATCGCCGCCGCCGTCGAACTCGTACTGCATCAGGCCACCCCCGTCAGCGAAATCACCCTGGTCGCGCTGGACCGCCCGCGCCTCTTCGCCACCATCGCCGGTGCCCTCGCCGCCTGGGGCATGGACATCGTGAACGCAGACGCCTTCGCCAACGGCTCTGGCATCGTGGTCGATAGCTTTAGCTTCATCGACCGTTTTCGCACGCTGGAGCTGAACCCCTCCGAGCACAAGCGTTTCCTCAAGAGCCTGAAAGACGCGCTCACCGGAGCCATGCCGGTAGAGAAGCTGCTCGCCTCGCGCACCCGCGGCGGCAAGCGCAAGCCGCCAAAGGTCAGCGTCGAGACGCAGATCAACTTCAACCACGAGGTCTCCAGCCACAGCACCATCCTGCAAGTCGTCGCGCAGGACGTCCCCGGCCTGCTCCGCGCCATCTCCCTCACGGTAGCGGACCACGACTGCAACATCGAAGTCGCCCTGATCGATACCGAAGGCGAGATGGCGATTGACGTCTTCTACATCACCCGCGCCGGCCAAAAGCTAGACTCCGCCCGCGCCGGCCTCCTCCGCGACGACCTCATCGTCGCCATCGCCCGCAACACCAAGTAGAGCAGCTCTCCGTCTAAGTTGTAGGAGCACGATATGCTGTCCCGCCCTCTCTGGCCTTACCGTATTCTCAGCCTGCTCGGCGTAGCAATGGCCGTGTCATGGGAAGTCATCCTTCATTTCGCTCACGAACACATGGCGCACTTCCCAAATGGGTCGACTCATTACACTCCAGAGCCCTTTCGCACCCACCTTATTTTCATCTATCTAGTGGTGATTTCGTACGGAATGTTCTTTCAGCAAAAGTGGGCTGCGATCAACTTTGCAGTCTGTTCATTCATCATCTGCGGAGTCTTTCTTATCTCTGCGTTCATGGCATTGCCATTGTCACTTTTTAGCCTGCCCTACGCAGTTTTAGCCATCGCCCCTGGCATCATTTCAATTCGATATTGGCCTAAACATCAAAAATCCTCGATATAGTCGGCTCTATATATTGCAGTCCCGTCGAGAGAAGCGCTGCCCTGTTCCCTGCATTTACACTTACATCAACCATGCAAGGCTTCTTCATCACCTTCGAGGGCCTCGACGGCTCTGGTAAAACCACGCAGATCAAGCGTCTCGCCGCCTGGCTCCAGTCCCGCGGCCGCACCGTTATCCTCACGCGCAACCCCGGCGGCACCGCGCTCGGCGACCGCATCCGCGCCATCATTCTCGACTCCCGCACCGAAGCCGCCACCGGCGACATCACTCCCAAGGCCGAACTTGCCCTCATGTTCGCCGACCGAGCGCAGAACATCGCCGAAATCATCCGTCCCGCGCTCGCTGCTGGCAGCGTCGTCCTCTGTGATCGCTACACGGATTCATCTGAGGCATACCAGGGCGGCGGCCGCCAGCTCGGCTCAGAGACGATCCTCGCCGCCCACCGCACTATCTGCGACGACTTTCAGCCCAACCTCACCATTCTCCTGCTGCCGCCTCTCGCCGCATCGTTAGCCCGCGCCCGCCGCCGCAACGAGCGCCACACCCAGCAGCACGGCACCGACGAGAACCGTTTCGAGCGCGAGGACGAAGGCTTCTACGCCCGCGCCTACGCCGCCTACCGCGCCATCGCCGTCCGTGACAGCCACCGCGTCGTCCTCATCGAAGACGATGCCACCATCGACGCCATCCACCAGAAGATCGTCGCCATCGTCGCCGAAAAGCTAAACCTCCCCACCGACTAGTTCCTTCGGTCATCATCCTGTACCTCTAACCCCCTTTCGCCTTTGCCTCTCTTTTTTGCTTTTGCTTTTGCCTTTGTCTTTGCCTCTAACCCTCTTTTGTCTTTAAATCCCGAAAATCCAGAATCTTCCGTCCAATCCGTGCTGAGTTTTTGTCTTTATCCCGGCAATCCCAATATCCCCATCATCACCGTTAAGCATTTCTTGCTACCCTTGAACCTGTGAACTCCTTCGGCGATTTTCTCGGCAACCGCACCGCGGTCGATCATCTCCGCACGGCCATCGCCGCTGGCCGTCTGCCGCACTCGCTCATCCTCGCCGGGCCTAAGGGCGCGGGCAAATACACCCTCGCACTCATGCTCGCCCAGGCCGTCAACTGCAAGAACCAGCCGCGCGAGACCGCCCCTGACGGAACCGAACTCGCCAGCTTCTGCGGCACCTGCACCAACTGCGTCCGCATCGCCGAATCCCACGACCTGCAGACCCGCATCGACGAAGCCATTGAGGCCCGCGAAGCCCTCCGCGAGGTCGACAAAAAAGAGACCCGCATCCTCGTCCAGACGCACCCTGACGTCCTCGTCCTTCCGCCCGACCCGCCCCAGCTCCTCATCAAACTCGGCCAGGTCCGCTCGCTCACCGAGAGCATCTACTACCGCCCCGGCGAAGGCGAACGCAAGATCTACATCTTCACCTCCACCGCCTTCATGAAGGAAGCCGCCAACGCGCTGCTCAAAGTCCTCGAAGAGCCGCCCGCCTACGCGCACATCTTCATCCTTGCGGAAAACCCCGGCGAGCTTCTCCCCACCATTCGTTCGCGCTGCGGCATCGTTCGTCTCGGCGCTCTTCCTGCTTCTGAAATCGAATCCACCCTCGCCCAGCGCCGTCCCGAATGGAAGCCCGCGCAGCGCGCCCTCGTCTCCCGTCTCGCCCAGGGAGGAATCGGCCGCGCCCTCGGCTTCGATCTAGCCGCCTACCTTACTGGCCGCGCCGACGCGCTCGTCTTCATCCTCAACGCGGTAAACGATCCCGACCATACCGCGCTCTTCAAGGTCACCGAAACCTACCGTGCCGGCGCCGACGGCGCGCTCAAGACCACCGCCCTGCTACGCGCACTCTCCAGCCTGCTGGAAGACATCCTTCTCATCCAATCCGGTGCGCCCGCACTGGTCCGCAACGTCGACATCGAACCGCAGATCGAAAAGCTCGCGTCCTCTCTTACCTTCCACTGGGTCGAGCAGGCCTCTCGCGCACTGGATCAGGTCGAAAGCGGAATGCGCCGCAACCTGCTGCGCTCCCTCTCGCTTGACGCCTTCGCCGCCCAGCTAGCCTCCCGCTAGACTCAATTTGTCATCCCCGCAGTATTTTTTGGTCATCCCGCGGCGTCCTTTTCTTGTTATTCCCAGTATTTGTTTGTCATCCCGCAGCGCAGCGCAGGGATCTGCTGTTGTCTTTATGTTTGTGTCTCAGCGGGAACCACCACTCCACCCCACAAACCTTTTCTGCAACTTTTACTTTCAAAATCACGTCTAACAATACAAATCTAGCCAAAGCGAGTCCTTCCCATTGACCCCACACGCAGACGCTGCGCATGACACGCCCGAAGCTACCCTCAACGGCAACCGCAAGTTGATTCGCCCCCGACTCCCCGTCTCTGCTGTGCCCACGCTCAAAAGTGTCCCAACCAATGGAAACCTCGCGGCCCCGCGCACCAAACGCCCCCCGGTGCGGCTCCAGCATGCCGAAATTACCCAGCCTGAACCCAGCCACGCCGAAGTCTTTTACTATCAGAAGCAGGTACAGGCCCAGACCCCTATGGTGGTCGTGCTTGATGACGGAGACCGCCTGGAAGGCATCATCGAATGGTTTGACAAGGATGCAGTCAAGCTCCGCCTCACCACCCTGCAGCGCATTCTCATCTACAAGAGCTCCATCAAATTCATCTACAAAACCGGCGAAAACGCACCCGCCTGATTTCCTAAAAGGTTGCTGTCGGCGCGGTATAAAGAGCCCGATAACCCCTATGCTTTCAACGTCACTTGAAAGCTGTGCGGGATTAGGCTTCTGCTCGAACACGCCTAATTCCCATCTGACATTGCGTCCTTTACCACATGTCACATTAAAAGTCTGTTCGCCAGTGTGCAAAAGTGACCATATTTATCTCCACTCCCTGTGCAATTCTGTTCTAATAGTCCACAAGGTCCGCTCCCGGGGTTGATGGTTCTATCCTGCATCACCGCACGTTGCTTTGCGCGGTAGATTGCAGAATCGAGGTGAGACCCGATGGCCCGGCAAGTAAAAGAAACATTCGATCCCGCTGAATTTCTCGCCACCGCTGGGCTCGGACGAAGCCTTGTCCATCTCAAAGCCAAAGAGACCTTCTTCACCCAGGGCGCGCCTGCCAATTGCATCTTCTACCTGCAAACTGGACGTGCAAAGCTCACCGTCGTCTCCAAGAACGGCAAAGAAGCCACCATCACGCTGCTCGCTGCCGGCGATTTTATCGGCGAAGAGTCCATCGCCGGAGTGCCCGGCCTCCGCCTGGCCAGCGCCACGGCTCTCGCCGCATGCACCGCCCTCAGGATCGAACGCGCCCAGATGATCAGCGTACTGCACGAAGAGCGTGCCTTCTCCGATCTCTTCCTCAAGTTCCTGCTCGCCCGCAGCATGCGTACCCAGGCCGATCTCGTCGAT
This sequence comes from Acidobacteriaceae bacterium, assembly GCA_036404255.1. Classification (GTDB taxonomy): domain Bacteria; phylum Acidobacteriota; class Terriglobia; order Terriglobales; family Acidobacteriaceae; genus JARLFX01. Next base: position 24,327 of record DASWOP010000058.1, read on the forward strand.
CAGCTCTTCAACTCCAGCGAAAAGCGCCTGGCCCGCATCCTCCTCCTCATGGCGGAGTTCGGCATGCCCGGCGAACCGGAGATGCTGATTCCGGCCATCACGCAGGAGACGTTGGCTGAAATGATCGGCACCACGCGCTCACGCGTCAGCTTCTTCATGAACCGCTTCCGCAAGCTTGGATTCATCGAATACAACGGCCGCATCCGTGTTCACAAATCCCTGCTCAACGTCGTTCTGCACGATCAGATGCCCGAGGATAACGCGGAAACTCCGAATGTTGACGGCGACATGGAGAACTCTCCCCTAACCAGAAAATAAATATCCAGTTTGTATTTAATTGAACATCCCTAACTCCGCTCCCTGCATCATAATCGCCACACAATAGTCACCAGCAGATGGGAGGGAGTAGCCAATGCCTGTCACACAAATCGATCTCCTCATCGTCGACGATGATCCTGCCATGTGCGGGCTGTTCTCCCGCATCTTTACCGGCCTTGGTCATCGTGTGCGTTGCGCCCGCAGCAACTTCCTCGCGCTTCACCATCTGAAGCAGCATCTTCCCCAGGTCATCCTGACCGACCTTCACTTGCCCGAAACTCCCGGCATGGAAGAGATGTCCATGGTCCGTTACCGCGACCCGGATATTCACGTCATTGCCACCGCCAATGCGTCTGCTGAGTCACGTCTGCAGAGCGGCTTCTCCTCCGCTCCACTCGATTCCCAAAATATCAATCTTGCGTACCTGATCAACATGATCAACCTGGGTACGCTGCCCGGTCAGCTCAGCCGCGGACTCGGCGAGCCGATCTGGATTGCGCCCCAAACTACAGCAACAAAAGAGCACGACGGAGCCTTGATTCACTGCCCCGAGTGCCTCCAGCCGTCCCCGCTCACCATCATGAATGAAGACAGCCTCATCCACCAAAGCTGCTGCATCCATTGCCTGGCGGTTCTCTACTTTATTCTGGTTCACCCGGCGCATTGCTCCATACCGGTTGCTTCGTATCAGCCTTCACGCATCGCCGCCTTGAACAGCCGGTCCCTCACCGCATCGCCAATGCCGTCCGCTGCTGGCACCGGGCACACGATCACCGTCGCTCCGCGCGCATCCAGTTCGCGCAGGCCTGCGAACAGTCTCGCCGCCAGCGCCGCCGTATCCGTCCACTCGCCCCAGCGGTAGATCAGCGCCCGCTCACACTCTTCCGCCACAGTAAAGCGTTCCGGCAGCATCAGCCCTACCTTGCCTTGCGTCTCCGCAGCCACACGCCGAAAGCGGTACCAGAACTCCGTCAGGTCCTCACTCCCCTTGCGTTCCACCAGCACCACCCGGGCCTTTGGCGCATAGTGCCGCAACCCCACCCCCGGCGCCGGCATACTCTCGCGCTGGCTATCCGCACTGGATGATAAAACCTGCTCCCCTGCATCGGTAGCCGCAAACATCTCCACCGCGCCAAACTGCCCCAGCATCGCCGCCGTCACCGCTCCCGGCCGGTAGATGCGCATTGGCGTCAAGCTCACATCCACCACGGTAGATTCCACGCCCACCTTCGCCGCGCCGCCATCCAGCACCGCGTCGATAAAGCCGTCCAGGTCCTCCAGCACATGCTTCGCCGTAGTCGGGCTGGTGTGTCCAAACCGGTTTGCACTCGGAGCAGCTACCGGCACGCCCGCCGCCTCAATCAGCGCCAGCGCCAGCGAATGCCGGGGCACCCGCACGCCAACCAGTGCGCGCCCAGCCGTCACCACATCCGGCACGCAGGCCGTACGCGGCAGCAGCATCGTCAGCGGCCCCGGCCAGAACTGCCCCGCCAGCCGCTCCGCCAGCGGCGAAACCTCCGCAACATCCCGAACCATCTCCAGGTCAGTCACATGCACGATCAGTGGGTCCCAGTGCGGCCTCTGCTTCGCCGCAAAGATCTTCTCGACGGCATCAGGATTCAGCGCATTTGCACCCAACCCATACACCGTCTCCGTCGGAAACGCGACCAGCCCGCCGCCCCGCAAAATCTCCGCCGCCGCTGCCACCGCACCCGCATCCTCAGCGCGCAGCCTTAATGTCTTACCCATCTCTCCATCATATTCTGCGCAGCCGCAATTCCCCGCCCACGCAATTGACACTCGCATCTTTTGCCGCTTCGCTGACTCGCTATACTTAACTCATGGCTGTCGAGATCGAACTCAAATTCTCCGTAGACAATCTGCCCGCCCTCACACTTCGTCTGCACGAGCTTGGTTTCCATCTGGACACGCCGCGCACCTTCGAGAGCAACACGCTCTACGACACGCCCGGCCGCACGCTCCTCGCGGGCAAGCAACTCCTCCGCATCCGCCAGTACGGCGACATCTGGACATTGACACACAAGCTCCAGCCCTCAGAATTTACGCCTGACGACGTTCGCTACAAGCGCCGCATCGAAACCGAGACCACCGTAGCCGACGGCGAAATCCTCGCCACCATCTTCGCCAGCCTCGGCTACACGCCCGTCTTCCGTTACGAAAAATTCCGCGCCGAATGGTCCGATCCCGCCACCGGCGGCCACATCGTGCTCGACGAAACCCCCATCGGCACCTTTGCCGAGCTTGAAGGCGAACCCGCCTGGATCGACGCCACCCTCCTGCGCCTCAACATCCCCGCAGAATCCTGCACCACAGAGAGCTACGGCAAGCTCTTCCTCGCCTGGAAAGAGCGCACCCACAGCGAAGCCGAACATCTCACCTTCGACGCCATCCGATAACCGCCGGAACCCTACCGCCTCTGCAAATCCAGCGTCCGCGCCGTATGAATATGGCAGATAGCCGCCGCCAGTGCATCGGCCGCGTCCGTCTCCGGCAGGCTATCCAGCTCCAGCAGCCTCGCCACCATGAACTGCACCTGTTCCTTCTTTGCCAGCCCATACCCCACCACGGCAGACTTGATCGACAGCGGCGCATACTCCGCGATATTCAACCCGCAGTTCGCCGCCGCCAGCATCGCCACGCCGCGCACCTGCCCCAGCTTCAGCGCAGACTTCGCATTCGCCGAGAAGAACACCTCTTCAATCGCCACAATCTCCGGCTGATGCAGGTTGAGCAGTCCCGTCAGTTCCGCATAGATCTGCGCCAGCCGCTGCGCCGTCCGTTCTTTCTTATTCAGCCGGATCACGCCGCAGCACACCGGGATCAGCTTCGGCTCGCGGGCCTCATGGTCCATCTCCACCACGCCGTAGCCAGTGAACTCCGTCCCGCAATCGATCCCAAACACGCGCATGGCTGTAGATTACCGCGCCTGCCTGAGGATGTGCGTCTTTTCTTCGCCCACCCTATTGCAAATAGAGATTCTCACCGCAAAAAAACAAACCACGGATTACACGGATAATCACGGATCTTTCTTTGAACGAAAGAAGCAATCCGTGGCTTTTATCCGTGAAATCCGTGGTTCAGGTTCTTTTTACTTCGAGATGCCATCCAACGGCGAGCTGGCCGTCGCATACAGCTTCCGCGGCATGCGCCCTGAGAGGAACGCCTTCCGCCCCGCCAACACCGCATGCTGCATCGCCTCAGCCATCATCACCGGATCCTTCGCCCCGGCAATCGCCGTATTCATCAGCACTGCGTCGAAACCCATCTCCATCGCCACCGCGGCGTCAGAAGCAGTCCCCACCCCGGCATCCACGATCAGCGGAACCTCGGTAATCAGCTCCCGCAGAATCCTCAGGTTCGCAATGTTCTGCAATCCCAGTCCCGACCCGATCGGAGCACCCAGAGGCATCACCGCCGCCGCACCTACATCGATAAGCCGTTTTGCAAACACAATGTCATCAGAGGTATACGGTAAAACAGTAAAGCCTTCCTTTACGAGCACCTCGGTTGCTACTAACGTTGCACTAACGTCCGGATACAGCGTCTGTTGGTCCCCGATCACTTCGATCTTCACCCAGTCAGACAGTCCAACCTCCCGCCCCAGCCGCGCCGCGCGAATGGCCTCGTCCGCCGTATAACAACCCGCCGTATTCGGCAGCAGAAAGAATTTCTTTGGGTCGATGAAGTCCAGCAACGACTCTTTGGACCGGTCCAGATTCACGCGCCTCACGGCCACGGTCACGGCCTCTGCGCCGGATGCATCAATGGCAGCGCGCGTCTCCGCGCCATCCTTGTACTTCCCTGTTCCAACGATAAGACGAGAGCTGAAGGTGCGGCCTGCGATAACGAGCGAATCCGTATTTCCCATGTCCCTATTCTAAGACAGCCTGTCCGGCTCCGCATGTACTGGCAGATGTATCCCGTTTTGCTTTTGAGATTACATTGCCAACTTTGCTTTTGGGATTAAGCCTGAGAATTGCGGTCAGTATTCACGGCGACCGTCGCGCCAAATTAAGTTCCCGGTTGTGTTTCTTTGAATTAAATCCCTGGTCTTGCTTTTGGGATTAAGCCCCCGGCTTCAGCCGGGGGGGAGTGCAGGCTTTAGCCTGCACGGCAAGCAGCATCGATCAAAGAGGGGCTTCAGCCCCGGAGTTCCCATGCGCAAAAGCGAAGGGCCCGCACGTGCGTAGACGTGCGGGCCCATCGGCGGTGATCTGTTGAGATTGGCTGAGGCGTCCGCAACTCGCGCGGGCGCTCGGCAGTACTGCAAGCCAAGGCGGTGAGCGTGGACGCTCTAAGCCTCAGTCACCTCACGTACTGTTGTGCAACTCTGACTGTCAATTTTCATAGGCTGGACCATCCTCCTTTCCCGTGTAATTGAGAGCGTAATGGCAACCCGATTCC
>DASWOP010000059.1:0-7996 GCA_036404255.1 Acidobacteriaceae bacterium
ACCCGGAAGCTCGACTTGCTCAGCCCCACCGTATAGTTCGCCTCTGGAATCAGGTAGTACGGAATGAACTTGTTGTACCCTTCCGTCGGCTGATCGGTGATGTCGAAGAAGATCGTGCCCTGCTCGCACACCGCGCGCTCACGGATCAGCTCAATGCTGGCGCGATGCTTTTCCAGCTGCGGCCCCACCTGCTCCTGCACAAACGGCTGATCCAGCACCTCCTGCAGCGGCATCGCCGTCAGCAGCGGGATCAATCTCTGGCCAAAATGCGAATCTGCAGCCGACTCGATCACCAGCGTCAGCTTCATCGCCGGCTCGCCCATCTCCACCGCGGCCTTCGCGCTCTCGTATTTCGCACCATCCACAATGTCCGCCCAGTGGAGCAGTTCCAGCAGCGGCGACGTGTCAAAACCGAACTTCGTCCGCGCAATGTACGCAATAAAGCTCGTGCAAGAGGTGTACTGCGGATCGAAGAACTTCCGCATCGCCTGCGAACCGTCCGCCTGTCCCGCCAGAAACTGCGCCCTGTCTTCCTCCGTTAGGAACGCGCTCTGGTGGTGGTCAAACCACCACGTCACGCTGGGCGAATTGGAATACTTGAAGTCCACAATGGCGTTCTCGCCCTCGGAATACTCCACGTCGTTGAACAGCCCACCCGCGCGATGCGCCAGCCCTACGTAATCGAAGCTCGTAGCCGTGCCAATGCATTCGCGGTGAAACCGCGTGAAGATCGAAGCCGAACACGCTCCGTCGAAACACCTGTCGTGATAAAACACCCTGACGTTCACTGCATCCCCCAGAAAAATTACCTGCAACCGAATCTCTAAGCATTGACGTACTTCCGCCCCATGTCAAGCAGCATCCCACATACGCTAAACTTCTCCTTGGGGCGTTCTCTTCCCTTGGACACTCAATCGCACATGGATACAGCCATCCCCACGCAGGAACCGGTATCGCGCGCAACGCCACCACCCATGCCGCGCGCAGCAAAGTTTATCCTCGGCGCCACTCTTCTGCTCTTGCTTCTCGGCGTTCTCTGCTTCTATGGCGGGCGCCTCTACATCCGTCACGCCATGCGCACCTCGCTCCCCCAGATTGACGGCACCCTGCACGTCGCCGGGCTCAGCGCCCCCGTCATCGTCATTCGCGACGCCCACGGCGTCCCCCACATCCGCGCCGCCTCGCTGGACGATCTCGTCTTCGCCCAGGGCTACGTCACCGCGCAGGACCGTCTCTGGCAGATGGACATGCTGCGCCGCCACGCCGCCGGAGAATTGGCCGAGATCTTCGGCTCCTCCATGCGGCCCCACGACGAGGGCCAGCGCCTGCAGCAGCTGCGCAACACGGCAGACGCGGTCATCACCCAGCTTCCACCCGACGAGCTTCGCTACCTGAACGATTACGCCCGCGGCGTCAACGCGCTCATCGCCGCGACCTCTGCCAATCTGCCCGCCGAGTTCCGCGTGCTTCGCTACACGCCACGCCCCTGGCAGCCGCGCGACTCCATCCTCGTCGGCCTGGTCATGGTGGAAGACCTCACTACCGGATTCCCCACCAAGCTCGCCCGCGAACAGCTTGCCACCAAACTGTCGCCAGAGCTTCTCTCAGACCTCTACCCCGTCGGTTCCTGGCGCGATCACCCACCAGCCCGCCCGGTAATGGATCTCACCGCACCGCAGCTCAACATCCCCGACGTACCACTCGACGAATCGCAGACCGAGCTCCGCAAGCCCCAGCCGCTGAATCCCACCCGCGTGGCCGATCTTCTCGCCCTGCAACGCACGCTCGCCCTGAGCAGTTCGCGCTTCGCCTGCGATGGTTGCCGCGCCGGGTCAAACGAATGGGCCGTCTCCGGCGCACACACCGCCAGTGGCCTGCCTCTGCTCTCTAACGATATGCACCTCTCGCACTCGCTCCCCGGCATCTGGTACATGGCAGAGCTTGAGACCACCTCGCCCTCCACGCCCTTGCACGTCACTGGCGTCACCCTGCCCGGCGTGCCCTTCGTCATCTCCGGCCACAATGAAAATATTGCCTGGGGATTCACCAACCTCGGCGGCGACGTGCAGGATATCTACATCGAGCACACCCGCAACCATCAGGAATACCAATCCTCCGACGGCGCCTGGCACCCCCTGGCGCATCATCAGGAAGTCATCGTCGTCCGCGGCGGCCGCAATCGCACGCTCGATGTACTCTCCACCAACCACGGCCCCATCATCACCCCCATGCTCCCACACGAACAGCGCGACCTGAGCCTGCGCTGGAGCATCTACGATCCCGGCACCGTCGATCTCCCATTCCTCGCCATCAACACCGCCACCAACTGGCAGGAGTTCTGCGCCGCCATCGCCCACTTCGGCGCACCCGCACAGAACGCCATCTACGCCGATACCGCCGGACACATCGGCTACCACGCCACCGGTCGCATCCCCCTGCGCGGCAGCATGGAGCATCCCAGCGGCCTGAGCGCAACTCCCATCGACGTTGCCACCGAGGCCAACAGCTTCGAATGGACGGGCTACATTCCCTTCGATCAGCTACCCTGGGTCTTCGATCCTCCTGGTGGCATACTCGCCACCGCCAACTCCCGCGTCACGCCCGACGGCTATCCCTACAGCATCACACTCGACTGGGAAGCTCCCTACCGCAACGAGCGCATCTGGAAGGTGCTGGAGGGCTCCACCAAGCTGACCCCGGCAGATATGCTCACGCTGCAGAATGACATCCACTCCTCCCTGGACCAAGGGATAGCGCAACGCCTTGCCTACGCCATCGATCACACCCCTTCGGCATCGCAGCAACTACGCCAGGCTGCGGATATCCTGCGTTCGTGGAACGGAGACCTCGACATCGCCTCACCCGCCGCCAACATTGTGAACGCCACCCAGCAAGCCCTCTGGCCCCTGCTGCTGCAGCCCCACCTCGGCAAACCCAACGGCAACGAATGGCAGCTCTACCACTGGGGCGAGATGAGCTTTGTGCATGAGCAACTGGTTGAACATCAGCCCGCCCGCTGGCTATCTGCCAAATATCCCACGTGGAACGATCTGCTCACAGATGCCGTCGCTACCGGCCTGCGCCTCGCCCATGCAACGCCGGATCTCTCGCTCTGGTCCTACGGCAAAACCCATCGGGTAGACATTGAGCATCCACTCTTCGGCAACATTTCTGTGCTACGCTCCCTGGTCAATCTTCCCGTTGGCACCGGTCCGCAGCCACAAAGCGGAGACGGCACCACCGTCAAGCAGAGCAAGCGCACCTTCGGCCCGTCGGAGCGATTCACCGCCGACCTCTCCAATCTGGACAACTCCACCCTCAACCTCGTCAATGGCGAATCAGGTAACGTCCTCAGTCCGTGGTTCCATGACCAATGGGAAGCGTGGTACAACGGCACTACGTTCCAACTGCCTTTCAGCGGTACGGCGGTAGCCCAGGGAGCCGCACACACGCTCACCTTGCTTCCGCAATAAGACATTCATGGCGTCCAGCAACGTACAATCCGGCAACACCACCATCCGCGACAGCAGCGTCATCCTGCTCGCCGCATTCGTCGTCGTACTGCCGCTTCTCCTCCGCGGAGCCTCCTGCGGCCACGACCTCGACTTCCACATGACCAACTGGCTTGAGGTCAGCGAGCAGTGGTGGCACGGCATCATATGGCCACGCTGGGCCTTCACCCCGGCATGGGGAGCAGGCGAACCCCGCTTCGTCTTCTACCCGCCGCTCTCCTGGCTGCTTGGCGGCCTCCTCTCACTCGCCCTGCCGATTCATTTCGTTCCCGCTACCTTCACCTTCGTATCGCTCACCCTCAGCGGCTTTACCATGCGCCGTCTGGCATCGGAATGGACCACCCCGCACTCCGCCCTGGTCGCAGCCGTCTTCTATCTCGCCAATCCCTACATGCTCTTTGTCGTCTACGAGCGTTGCGCCTATGGAGAACTGCTCGCCACAGCGTGGATGCCGCTCCTCCTGCTCGCCGTGTTGCGCGATACCCTATCGATTCGTCGCATAGCGGTCGCCACGGCTCTCGTCTGGCTCACCAACATCCCCTCTGCCGTCATGAGCACCTATCTCTTCGCTCTGCTTCTGCTCCTGCGGCTCATCTTTGTCTATCGCAGCGCATTCTCTGGTCGCCGCATCGCCGCCATGGTCCAGCTTCTGCTGCCCGCTGCCAGCGGCATGCTGCTCGGTCTCGGCCTCGCCGCCTTCTATCTGCTTCCGGTCGCGTGGGAACGCCACTGGATCCACGTAGAACTCGCCATGCCACCCGGCATGCGCCCGCAAGACAACACCCTCTTTCACCACACACCCGATTTCTTTCATGACCGCGTTCTCTGGACAGCCTCTCACCTCGCGCTGCTGATGATGGCCATCGCCGTCGTATTTTTGCTGGCAGCCTGGCAGCGGCGCACCCACGCAGACCGCCGTCTGATCGCCGTGCTCGGCAGCACCGTCTTCGCCATCGGCTTTGCTCTTACCCCCGCCAGCCTCTTCGCCTGGCGTCTGCCGGAGCTGCAATACCTTCAGTTCCCGTGGAGGCTGTTGGCCCTGCTTGGCGTTCTCTGCAGCGTTCTGCTCGCGCTTGCCCTGCGCAGCCGCAGAAACCTGCTGCTGATTGCGGCCATCCTGCTTCCCTTCGTTCTGGTTCCGCCCGCATGGCACCAGTTCCACGTTCCCAGCATGTATGACGATCAGCCCTCCGCCCAGTTCGCCTACTTCCGCAGCGGCTACGGCGTTGCTCCGTTTGACGAATACACGCCCCGCACGGCGAATACCGCTGCTCTTCAGGACTCCGTCAACCCCTACTGGATCACCGATGATCCACAGAGCCTGAGCCGCCATCCCTCCAGTGCGAATGGCAGCATCGACTTCAGCACCCGCCAGAGCTTCCACGTCGCCGCACCCCACGCCGCCTTTCTCGTCATCCGTCTGCGCAACTATCCCGGCTGGCAGGTTCGCGTGAACGGCGCTGTCCCCACCCTCGTCCAGCGCCCAGACGGCTACTTCGCCATCGCACTGCCCGCTGGTGAAGCCACCATCACCGTCCGCTACCGCATCATGCCGGATGCCGTCATCGGCCTGCTGATCTCCCTCATTGCGCTGATTCTGTGTTTCTTCCTGCAACGGCGCTCCCGCCACGGCGGTATGAATCCGCTTTCCATCCCCGTTCCCCAGGCCGCCCCTTTTCTTCCCGGCGCTCTCCCCACCTAAGCGGTCTCCAGTCATTTATCATTAGGGCGATGCCGATCCAGACTCAAAGCTCCGTTCAGGAAATTCGCAAAGCCGGTATGGAACTCGCCGACGCCGCGCTTGAGCGCCTTCTGCCCTCCGCAGAGACGCAGCCCGTCTCCATTCACCGCGCCATGCGCCACAGCGTCTTCGCCGGCGGCAAACGTCTGCGCCCGCTGCTCTGCATGGAAGCTGCCCGCATGATCGCCGGTACTGAAGGCAGACTCCCCGCAGGCGTTGAAGATCTTGGCGCAGCCATTGAGATGCTGCACACCTACTCGCTCATCCACGACGATCTGCCCGCCCTGGACAACGACGACCTCCGCCGCGGAAAGCCCACCTGCCATGTCGTCTACGGCGAAGCCATCGCCATCCTCGCGGGCGACGCCCTGCAGACCCTCGCCTTTCAGACTCTCTCCGAACTGGCATGTCCCGCCCCGCAGACGGTCAACATCGTGCGCGAGATCGCCATCGCCGTCGGCACCGGCGTCGGCCCCCTCGGCCAGCCCGGCATGATTGGTGGCCAGGTCATGGACATCGAAGGCGAGCACCAGAAGCCCACCGCCGAGCTCGTCGAGACCATTCACCGCGCCAAAACCGGCGCCCTGATTACCGTCAGCATCGTCGCCGGCGGCATCTTTGCCGGAGCCGCGCCAGACGCCATTGAACGTCTGCGCATCTTCGGCCAGAAGGCAGGCCTGGCATTCCAGATCGTCGATGACGTGCTCGACATGACGCAGGACTCCGCCCAACTCGGCAAGACCGCCGGCAAAGACACAGCGAGCGACAAAGCCACCTGGCCCGCCGTCTTCGGCCTGGAGCGCTCCCAGCAGGACGCCGAGCGCCTCATCGAAGAAGCCTTCGCCCAGCTAGCACCCTTCGGCCCCGCGGCCGACCCGCTCAAATCCTTGGCCAACTACCTCGTCCAGCGCAAAAACTAGTTTTTGATTTGTGATTCCGCACCGTATTGTTTGTCATTCTGAGCGCAGCGAAGAATCTGCTTTACGCTGACTCGCTGACCTGCTGACCTGCTGACTCGCTGCTCTCCATGCTCACCGACACCCAAATCCGCGAAGCCCTCCGCGACTGCTACGACCCCGAGATCGCGTTAAACATCGTCGACCTCGGCCTCGTCTACCGCATCACCCTCGCGGAAGACCTCGACGCTCCCGGCATCATCCCGAAGCAAAAAGTCAGCATCGACCTCACGCTCACCTCGCCCAACTGCCCCGCCCACGAGCAGATCGCCGCGCAGATTCAGAACCGCCTCGGAGGCATCCAGGGCATCAGCAAAAGCTCAGTCCAAATCGTATGGGAACCCAAATGGACTCCGGAACGCATCACCGAAGCCGGCCGCAAACAGCTCGGCATCTAGCTATCAGCTATGATTGCGCGAAGGGAATTTGCAATGACCACGGTCAAGCGCTCTTATAAGAAGCTAGTGGCCTTTCTGATGACGGCTACATTTATCGCACTAGTTGGCATTTCATACGTAATTCTTAGATCGCGTCTTAACACTGCCGAGACGGTGCTAACCCTTACAGATATTGCAGAAGAAGATATTGAAGTAACAGATAATACTTTCGACGGAATTTCAAAAGATGAATGGATTAGCGTATACGCCTCGCGCACTAGAGTGGGTAATAAATCTCTGCTCTACAAATGGCACCAGCATAGAACAGAAATCTTCCGCTATGATCCGGGACGTTGGGACAATCCATTGCCTTCCATTGTCGCTACAGGCCCGAACAGCATTTTGATCTCTATTCCAGAAGTATCCTCTGTCACCATAAAAAACAAGGATGCTGACGGCCTGCATGTTGCTTACGACATCGGGCATATCGATTACCCCTAAACCCGCTTCCGCACCGCCCCTAAAAATTCATCCGCCGAAAGCGTATTCAGCACATCACCTTTCGTCAGCCAGGCCCTGCGTAGCTGCGTTACCCCAAACCGCATCTTGTTCATGTCCGCAATAGCGTGTGCGTCCGTATTCACCACAAACCTGCAGCCGTACTCCTTCGCCAGCCGCAGTTCGCGGTCCTTCAAATCCAACCGCGCCGGAGAAGCATTATGCTCCACTGCAACGCCCAGCTCCGCCGCGCGTTTCAACACTACGTCCAGGTTCACGGCATACGCCTCGCGCTTCAGTACCTTGCGTCCCGTCGGATGTCCCAGCACGCGCGTATAAGGATTCTCCAGCGCCTTCAAAATCCGCTCCGTCATCTGCTCCATCGGCTGCGTGAACAGCGTATGCACGCTCGCAATCACCACGTCGAGCTGCGCCAGCGTCTCATCCGCCAGATCGAGTTCGCCATCCGCCAGAATATCCACCTCCACGCCGGAGAAGATGCGGATGCGCCCCTCAAGCTCCTTCTCCACTTCGCGAACGCGCTTCGCATGAGCGACGGCGCGTTTATCATCCATGCCATTCGTCATCGCCAGATTCTTCGAGTGGTCGGTGATGGCGATGTACTCATAGCCGCGCTCCATCGCCGCCTCCGCCATCTCGCGGATTGTCTGCGTTCCATCGCTCTCCACCGTGTGCATGTGGATGTCGCCGCGCAGGTCCGTCAGCGTGATCAACTCCGGCAGCGTGTGCGCCAGCGCCAGGTCAAGCTCTCCCGCGTTCTCGCGCATCTCCGGCGGAATCCAGTCCATCCCAAGCGCGCGGTAGATGCTCTCCTCCGTCTCCGCTGCCACAATCGAATCGTCTTCCATATTCGCCAGCGCATACTCGCTCAACGTGTAGCCCAGCTTCAGC
>DASWOP010000060.1:0-14974 GCA_036404255.1 Acidobacteriaceae bacterium
GACCGATGCGGCGGAGATTGCGCTGGCGAAGCGGGCGACGGAGCTCGCCAGCAAGGTGGAGACTCTGCGGCAGGAGAAGAAGTATGCGGAGGCGTTGCAGACCAGCGCGACGCTGCGGCCTGAGGTGGATGCGTTCTTCGAAGCCGTGATGGTAATGGCTCCGGATGCGGCGGTACGGGCGAACCGGCTGGCGCTGCTGCGGCAGGTGCTGGGGGATTTCTCGAAGATCGCGGACTTCTCGGAGATTGTGACGGCGGGGTAGTGGCCGCGTTTGGGCTGGGCGGGAGCACTGCGCGCGTCGTCGCGTTGCGACGATTCCCAGGTCTCAAAGGCGAGACCTGGGGCACCCGATTCTGTGGAATTAATTCACGCGCTGGAGGCGGTCGATGAGCTTCTGGGCGATGCTTTCGCCGCTTTCGGTCCAGAGAAGGCGGCTGGAGATGCCGCAGTGCTTCTCTACGCTCAGGGTGAAGGCGACGAGCTTTTCGACGTTCTGCTGGACGCGCTGGGTGGCGATGGGGTCCAGCTCGATGTCTTCCAGGAGGAAGAGGGAGTCGAGGCCGAAGTCGATGCGGATGTGGCCGTTGCTCTCGTAGGCGGCGTCGTCAAACTCTGGGCCGTAGCCGATGACGCGGACGAGGGAGGGAACTTCCTTCCAGACGATGTCGAGGCCTTCGCCGTTCTCGGGCGTCCAGAGGGGCCAGCGGACTTCAAACTCGTAAGCGGTGTCGTCGTCGAGGCGCTCGGTGGCTTCGGGGACGGCGTTCTCGGCGAAGGATTCGGTGCCAACGTCGGCCTTCTCCGTGGCGGCGCGGTCGGCGACGTAGATGCGCTCGTAGGAGGGCACCTCGTGCCAGCTGAGGGGGTAGGCATTGGCGGCGGAGATGCGGCGGTTTCCGCTGACACGGGCGAACTGGTGCAGGACGGAGACGAGCTTCTCCGGGAGCGCCTGCATGCGGAAGTTGGGGAACCAGAGGCTGAGGTAGAGCTGATCTGCCATAGGTTGATTGTATTAGCTCGGGGAAGAGAACAACAGCTCAGCACGGATTAGACGGAAAGTGCGGGATAAAGGCGGATGTTTTTTGATAGGAGATTTAGACGACCAAGCGAGAAGGCCGCAGAAGGGTAAACAGGGAAAATGCTTTAAATGAATGAGATGCCTTGGGAACCTCATGTAGTAGTGCTGAAAATCGGAAGAAACCCGAAGATTCCTGTTGCCTGCCTGTGGAAAACCGAGTACAAACAAAGTGCGCGGCAACTCCACGAAGTTGGCGTCAGGAAGATTTCACTTTTGAGGCGGACGATGCAGACAGCAATTCAAGCAGTACGCGAGGTGATGGATATCCGGCAGGCGGCGGATTATCTGGGCATCAGCAGCGACACGCTTTATAAGTATGCGTCGGAGGGGCTGGTGCCGGCGTTCAAGCTGGGGAACCGCTGGCGTTTCAAGAAGACGCTGCTGGATAGCTGGATGGATGAGCAGTCTGCCGCGGCGAAGGTCGTGGAGATCAAGACGGTGAAGCCGGCGGAGAAGAAGCCGGTACGCCGGGCACGGTAAGACAGCTGGCGCGTCCCTGTTCTGCAATAACTAAAAGCAAATACCGCACTGCTCGGCAGTGGTACGACATGCCGGCTCGATCTGGTGTGCCTATACCGGTTCGGCGGAGAGGGTGATGAGGGTGATCTCTGGCGGGCACCAGAGGCGCAGGGGAAGACCGACGGTGCCGAGGCCGCGGTTGACGTAGAGCTGCGTCATCTTTTCGTCGTGGGGGAAGCGAAAGAGGCCACTGATGTATTTTTTGCCGAGGGGTGGCGCGAAGATGGGGCCTACGCCGGGAATGCAGACCTGGCCGCCGTGGGTGTGGCCGGCAAAGACGAGATCTGCCCGGCGGCCAAGCGGCGACTCCATCAGAATGTCCATGTAGTCCGGTTCGTGCACCATGAGCAGGACCGGTTGGCGCCCGGGCGGGGGCATGGCGGCTTTGAGATCGGGGAGCGGGGCTGCGGAGATATCCTTCAAGCCGACGAGCCAGAGGCGGTCCGGACCGCGCTCTAAGGGCACGTGGGTATCAGACAGTACGGGAATGTCGTGATTCACGAGGGCGTTCGTCACCACGTCTACACCGACAGCGACATCGTGGTTGCCCATGATGGCGAAGCGCTGAGGGCAGTTGATATGGCTCAGAACCTCGGCGCAGGCCTGGGCGTGGTGTTGGCTGAGGTCATACATCTGCGGGCCCTTGCTGACGAAGTCGCCGGTGAGAAGGACGAGGTCGGGGGCCAGTTCGTTGATGCGCCTGACGGCGCGGCGAACGAAAAACGGTTCGGTGTAGTTGTCGTAATGAACATCGCTTAGCTGGGCGATACGCATTCCGTGGAACGCGCTGGGCAGATTGGGAAGGTGCACGGTGAAGCGGACGACTTCAAGTTCGTGGCGTGAGATCTCGCCCGCGTAGAAGGCGAGTCCGGTGGCGGCCAATGCGGCCGTGGTCATAAACTTCCGGCGAGTGAGCAAGTGCCCGGCGGAGGGTATGGAACTCTCAGGGGTTTCACTCGGGTGCAATCCACTCATACATTGATTGTAATGGCCCATTGTGAGCGCTCAGACGATAGAATGCTCAGTGACATGCTTGTTAATATTTTTTCTTCACGCAAACTGGCGGCGGTACGGAGTGTTCGTGCAGCCGGTATGGGGGCGATGCTGGTAACGCATCTGCCGGATGTGTACTATCTGTGTGGTTTTACGGGGTCGAATGCGGTGCTGGTGATCTTTGCCGGTAAGCGGCCCGCGGTGCTGATGACCGATGGTCGCTACACGCGGCAGGCAAAGGCAGAAGCGGTGGGCACCAAGGTAGAGATCGTGAACAGAGCGGCTCTGGCTTCAGCGTGCGAGCTGCTGGACAAGAGCGGCGTGAAGAGCTGCGGCGTGGATGCGGGACATACTTCGCTGGCGGAGATGGATATTCTGCGCAAGGCGATGCCGGCAGGCAAACGGAATATCTTCAAGCCGGTGGAGCCGCTGATTGCGGCGTTGCGCGAAGTGAAGGACGCTGACGAGATTGTGCGGATGCGGAAGGCGGCGAAGCTGGGTTGCGCGCTGTACGAACACATGTTGAGTTTCATCGATTACGGCATGACGGAACTACAGGTGGCCGCCGAACTGGAGCACGAGGCACGGGTGCGCGGGGCAGAGGGCATGTCATTCGAGACGATTGTGGCATCGGGGGAGCGCTCGGCGCTTCCGCACGGCCATGCGACGGCGGCTAAACTGCCGCGCAATGGGTTCATTACGCTGGACTTCGGTGTTATGCTCAACGGGTATTGCTCGGACATGACCCGGACCCTGTACATGGGGAAGGCATCACAATTTGAGCGCGACGCATATGAGGCTGTGCTGGCCTCACAGGTGGCCGGGGTGGAGATCGTTGGCCCCGGTGTGGCTTGCGGGGATGTGGATGAGGCTTGTCGCAGCGTGCTGCGGAAGGCTGGATTGGGTAAGTGGTTTACGCACTCTACAGGGCATGCTGTTGGGCTGGAGATTCACGAAGGGCCGAGGTTTTCGACCGGCGTGAAGACGAAGCTGGAGCCCGGTATGGTGATGACGGTGGAACCCGGAGTGTATCTTTCGCGCCGTGGTGCGAAGGACTTCGGAATTCGCATTGAAGATATGTTGCTGGTGAAGGCGAAGGGGCATGAGATATTGACGGCAGCTTCGCCCAAGGCATGGACGACGGTCTAAGAGCAGGGATTAGGGAAAGGCAAAAATGAATCCGAATGAGTTGAATGAACTGCGCGAGTTGGTCGAGTTTTTGAAGGAAAACAAGATCGGCGAGTTCGATCTGGAACGCGGCGACCTAAAGGTTCGGCTGAAGTTTGAGAGCGCGGTTGCGCCGGCTGCTGGCTTGGATATGGCACAGCTTGGCCATCTGCTGGCGGCACAGGGCGGTGGTGCTTCGGCAGCGCATGGTGCTCATGCTCCGGCTCCGGGAGCTGGCGAGAGTGCGGAAGAGAGCGGATTGCAGGAAGTGAAGTCGCCAATCGTGGGAACGTTCTACGAGTCGGGCTCGCCGGGTGCGCCGCCCTATGTGAAGGTGGGCGACCAGGTGGAGGTCGGCACAGTGCTCTGCATTGTGGAAGCGATGAAGCTGATGAACGAGATTGAGTCTGACGTAGCAGGGGAGATCGTGAAGCTGATCGCCGTGAACGGGCAGCCGGTGGAGTTTGGCCAGCCGCTGTATGCCATTAAGCCGAGATAGAGGCTTAACAGTGATGACGGTGATTTTGGGGTTTAAGGGATTAAAGACAAAAGCTTAAAGGGATAAAACAGCACGATTAGGGTTTAATCACTATCACTCACTCGATCAGCTTCGATCACTGTAATCACCGTTAAGTTTTGAATGATTCGCAACGAATTTTGAGGAAGTTATGTTTCGTAAAGTTCTGATCGCCAACCGCGGCGAGATCGCACTCCGCGTTATCAGCGCATGTAAGGAACTGGGTGTTCGCACGGTGGCTGTCTACAGCGAAGCCGACCGCGACTCACTGCATGTGCGCTTTGCCGATGAGGCGGTGTGCATTGGGCCGGCGCGCGCAGCGGAGAGCTACCTGAATGTGCCGTCGGTCATCAGCGCGGCGGAGATCACGGATGCGGACGCGATCCATCCGGGGTATGGGCTGCTGAGCGAGAATGCGAACTTCGCCGAGGTGTGCCGGGCTTCGAACATCAAGTTCATTGGGCCGCCGCCGGAGGTGACTCGGATGATGGGCGAGAAATCGACCGCGCGGCAGACGATGAAGAAGGCGAAGGTGCCGATCCTGCCGGGTTCTGACGGCGTGATGTCCGGGCCGGCGGATGCACTGGATTGCGCGAAGAGCATTGGCTTCCCGGTGATTCTGAAGGCGGTGGCCGGGGGCGGCGGGCGTGGTATGCGCATTGTGCGGACGAAGGAAGAGCTGCCGGGACTGTATGAGGCGGCATCGACCGAGGCGCTGAACGCGTTTGGCAACGGCGACCTGTACATGGAAAAATTTATTGAGCGGCCGCGGCATATTGAGTTCCAGGTGCTGGCCGATGAGCACGGCAACGTGATGAGCCTGGGCGAGCGCGAGTGCTCGATTCAGCGGCGGCATCAGAAGCTGATTGAAGAGGCTCCGAGCCTGCAGATCACGCCGAAGCAGAGGGAAGATTTGGGCAGGACTATTTGCCGGTCGCTGAAAGATATTGGCTATTGGAATGCTGGAACGATCGAGTTCCTGATGGATGAAGACGGCAAGATGTACTTCATTGAGATGAACACGCGCATCCAGGTGGAGCATTGCGTGACCGAGATGGTGACGGGCGTGGATCTGGTGAAGGCGCAGCTGCGCATTGCGAGCAGCGAGAAGCTGCACGACATCATCGCGGAGCCGGTGACGATCCGGGGACATGCGATTGAGTGCCGCATCAACGCGGAGCATCCGGAGAAGTTCACGCCGAGCGCGGGGCGGATCACGGCGTTCAATGTGCCGGGAGGCAATGGCGTGCGCGTGGATACGGCGCAGTATGCCGAGGGCGTGGTGCCGCCGTACTATGATTCGCTGATTGCGAAGGTGGTGGCGCACGGCAAGGACCGCGAAGAGGCGATGAACAAGATGCAGCGCGCGCTGGATATGTTTGTGGTGGAGGGAATTCACACATCGATCCCGCTGCACAAGAAGATCTTTATGGACGCGGAGTTCCGCTCCGGCGCGTTTGATACAAAGTTCATGGAGCGGTTCTTCGAGCGCGAGAAAGACAAACGGGCGGCGGAAGAAGTCGAGCAGGGCTAGATGGCATTCATGGGCATGCTGGCTCGCTTCTATCCTATTCTGGATGCGGATCTGCTGGCGCGGCGTAAGATCTCGATTGCCGATTGTGCGAAGGCGATGTGCGATGCCGGCGTTATGCTGCTGCAGTATCGCGATAAGCAGGCGATGCCGCAGGAGATTCTGCGGAACGCGGAGATCATTAAGACAATCTTTGAGGGTACCGGCTGCGTGCTGATTCTCGACGACCGCGCCGATGTGGCTGCGATTGCGGGCTGGGATGGCGTGCATGTGGGGCAGCAGGACCTTTCGCCCGATGCGGCACGGTTGGTGATGGGCCCGGACGCGATCATCGGGCTATCAACTCACAACGGAACGCAGGTGCTGGAGGGCGATGCGGCGATGGAACGCATCGGCGGCTCGGGATATCTGGCGATTGGGCCGGTCTTTGCCACGGGGAGCAAGGAGAATCCTGATCCGGTGGTGGGGCTGGAGGGCGTGCGGCGGGCACGGACAATTCTCAATCAGTCGCAGACGCCGATGCGGCTGCCGCTGGTCGCGATTGGGGGTATCACGCTGGAGAGCGCTGCGGATGTAGTGGCTGCAGGTGCGGATGCCATTGCGGTGATATCCGGTGCGATAGGCCGTGATGCAACGGAGACTGCGGCGCGCTGCAGGGAGTGGATGACTGCGCTGAAGGCCTGAAATATGCAGGAATAGCGCATTGTGCAGTATCATCGGTATATTCGCAATTCATCGCAAAATAATGAATTCCTGAGGGAGATACCTGCCGCATGTCTAAATGGCTGGCAACAAAGCCGCTGGAACAGATCTTATTTGAGTCGCAGGAGACGGGCGAAGGTACGCTGAAACGAACGCTCACCGCGACCAACCTGATATCGCTCGGCATTGGCGCCATCATTGGTACGGGCATCTTTGTGCTGGCCGGGTCTACGGCGGCTAACTTCGCTGGGCCGGGCGTGGTTTACTCCTTCGTCTTCGCCGCGGTCGCCTGCGTCTTTGCGGGACTCTGCTATGCGGAGTTTTCAGCGATGATTCCGGTGGCCGGTTCTGCTTACACCTATGGCTATGCCACACTGGGCGAGATCTTCGCATGGATCATCGGCTGGGATCTGATTTTGGAGTACGCGTTTGGCGCCGCTACAGTGTGCTCTGGTTGGAGCGGCTACGTGCTCTCGCTGGGACAGGATTTCGGGCTGCGGCTTCCGCCAGCGCTGGCAGGAACGCCGGGGTCGGTGTTCGTGCTGTATCAAGGGCACTGGGAGTACCTGGGGCGCATCGCTGCGAAGCTGGCTGAACTGGGTATTGACCCGGCCACGCTGCCGCAGAAGCATGGCGTCTTCAACCTGGTGGCGTTCCTTGGCATTATGTTCGCTACGACGATCCTGGTGATCGGCATCAAGGAGTCGGCGGACTTCAACAACATTATTGTGGCGGTCAAGCTGGTGGTGTTGTTTATCTTCGTCGGGGTAGGTGGGTGGACACTGATGCACCACCCGCAATGGGTTAAGGCAAACTGGCATCCGTTCCTACCGCCGAACCTGGGTCACTTCGGGCAGTATGGCTGGTCGGGCGCGCTGCGCGGCGCGGGTGTGATCTTCTTTGCGTACATCGGCTTCGATGCGGTTTCGACGGCGGCGCAGGAGGCAAGGAACCCGAAGCGCGACATGCCGATTGGCATTCTGGGATCGCTGGCGGTTTGCACCGTACTTTATATTCTGGTCGCACTGGTGCTGACCGGGTTGGTGAACTACCACTATCTCAATGTGCCGGATTCGCTCGCGGTTGGCATGGATCAGACGGGCGTGCGCTGGGGCAGCCTGCTGGTGAAGATCGGCGCGCTGGGTGGACTGACGAGCACGATGGTGGTGATGTTGCTGGGCCAGAGCCGTGTGTTCTTCTCCATGTCAAAGGATGGTTTGCTGCCGAAGTCATTCTCGAAGGTGCATCCGAAGTACCGGACGCCGTATATCTCATCGATCACGGTTGGTCTGGTGGTGGCGACGTTTGCCTCGCTGATTCCGCTGGCGAAGCTGGGTGAGATGACCAGCATCGGTACGCTGCTGGCGTTCATCATCGTGTGCGCGGGCATATGGGTGCTGCGTGTGCGGCGGCCTGATCTGCCTCGTCCGTTCCGTGCGCCGTGGATGCCGTTTACGCCCATCGCCGGCATTGCCGTATCGCTGGCCATGATGCTTGGACTGCCGAAAGATACGTGGATCCGGCTGATCGTGTGGCTGCTGATTGGGCTGGTGATCTATGTGACCTACAGCCGAAAGCGCAGCAAGGTGCAGAAGCGGCTGGCGGAGTAAGCTTCTTCGTGCAAAAAACAGAAAAGCCCGGCGAACCAGCTGGGCTTTTCTACGTCTGATGCGGAACTATTCTGCGTCGTTCTTCAGGCTGGCGCCACGGGCTGAAGGCTGATCGCTGGCAATGACGCCGTCGCGGATGGTGATGATGCGATGCGCATATTCGGCGATGTCTGGTTCGTGCGTAACGAGGACGATGGTGTTGCCCTTGGCGTGAAGATCGTCAAAGAGCGCCATGATTTCGTCGCCGGTCTTGGAGTCGAGGTTGCCGGTGGGTTCGTCGGCGAGGATTATGGATGGCCGGTTGACCAGAGCGCGGGCGATGGCTACGCGCTGGCGCTGGCCGCCGGAGAGTTCGTTGGGTTTGTGCATCATGCGTTCGCCCAGGTTGACGGACTCCAGCACCTCTTTGGCGCGGGCCAAGCGCTCGACCTGCGGGGTGCCGTTATAGATGAGCGGAAGCTCCACGTTATGCAGGGCGGTGGCTCGAGGCAGCAAGTTGAAGGTCTGGAAGACGAAGCCAATCTCCTTGTTGCGGATGCGGGCCAGTTCGTCGTCACTGAGATTGCTGACGTCATGCTTGTTGAGCCAATACTTTCCCTGCGAGGGCGAATCGAGGCAGCCTATGAGGTTCATGAGCGTCGATTTGCCGGAGCCCGACGGACCCATGATGGCGACATATTCGTTGTGACAGATGCGCAGGTTCACGCCGCGCAGGGCATGTAGCTCCTGATCGCCCATGACGTAGGTCTTCCATAGGTTCTCAGTGACAATGACTTCGTCGCATGAGCTGTGCGGCAGGTTTGCGGATTCAAGCGACATACGGTTCTCCAAGAGTTCGATGCACGCACACGGCATGCGGGTGCTGAAAAGCGCCTAGCTTGCGTCAGAATCTGTAGCGACGAGCTTGGGCGGCGAGTTATCCCGTTTTACGGTGCTGCCACTCTTGAGGATACGTAAGACTTTGAAGGCTCCGGTAATGATTTCATCGCCGGCCTTGAGCCCGGAGAGGACTTCGATATCCGTTGTGCCAGTGATGCCTGTAGTGACGGGAACGAAGGATGCGGTTGTGGTGCGGCCCCTGGTCACCATCAAGTAGACACCCTGCACCGGCGTGGAATGCAGCGGAAGCGTGGTGTTGGCGTCCGGCTTGCCCTTGTGGTCGGCGTAGATCTTCTCCAGTGCCGTGTCGCGCGAGACCAACGCCTGGATGGGGATGGTCAGCACGTCAGCCTTGCGGGCGGTGGTGATCTTGGCCGTGGCAGAGAGGCCGGGACGAAGATCCTCCGACGGAATGTCGAGCGTGACAACCACCTTGAAGTCCTTCGCCTCTTCCGTGCCGGTGGTGCTCTGGCTGGTGGCGACTCCGGTGGTGCGCAGCAGAGCCTGATCGCCGACTTCGGTGACGTGGCCCTTAAAGATTCGGTTGGGAAGGGCATCGACGGTGACGTCTGCTTCCTGCCCGAGGCGTACGTTCACGATGTCTGTCTCGTCTACCTTGACCTCAGCGGTGATGACGGACATATCAGCCAGAGTCATCAGGGTGGAGCCTTCGGCGTTCTGGATGCCGAGGACGACGGTCTCGCCTTCGCGGACCGGGACGTTGGTGACCAGACCGTTGAAGGGCGCACGGCTCTGGGTCAGATCAAGCCCGTACTGATTGCCGCGCTGGGTGGCGGTAGCGGTATCGACGTGGCTGCGCTGGGATAGGGTCTGCGTCTTCGCCTGCTCATAGGCGGCTTTGCGCTGGGCCAGTGTGGCGACAGAGACGTCGTAAGCGGCCTTCTTTGCGTCAAAATCCTGCTTGGCGATGAGCTGTTCCTGATAGAGGGCCTTGGCGCGGACGAAGTCAAAGTTCTTCTGTTCCAGATCGGCCTGGGCCTGGTCGACGGAAGCCTTGGCGGTGATCTCCGCCGCAACGGAGCTTTGGACATCGCTTTTGGAGGAAGAGATGGTGGCCTGCTGCGCAGCAACGGTGGCGGCTGCTTGTACGCTCTCTACCTGGGCGAGCAACTGTCCCTTCAACACATGGTCGCCTTCTTTGGCATACAGGTTCGTAATTCTGCCAAATGCAGTAGCACCAATGTTGACGTAGGTCTTGGGCTTGATCTGGCCAGAACCGCTGACGATGGATATGAGCTCCTGCCGGGTGGCCTTAGCGGTGGTCACTTTGGCCGCTTTGCCCTGGGAGGCAATAACTGCGACAACGATCACGAGGAGTATCACCACCGCGATGGAGGAGAAAATCCAGATCTTCTTCTTTCGGCTCATGCTCAGTCTCTCAATGGCGGGAACCGCCGGGTTCACCGTGGGAACACACTCAACCTGAAGCGCTGTTGCACCTACCGAGGCTGGAGTGAACCGAACGATTCGATTTGCTTGAAGATGATGATACCAAGCAAGATTCGAAAGCGGCGCAAAAATCGGGCATAAGGGTGTTCGAATTGGAGGAGGAGGCAATCTGAATTGCGGATTGGGAGACGCAGTTGAAAAGACAAAATTCAGCAGATTATCCCCGGGACTCAATGGAGCCCCGGGACCCTACATTCCAAAGAGCAAAATTAGGAGGTGAGTGGAGGGTTGGCCAGCTTGTGTCCACCCCTCTGCACCTTCTACAATGAGCGATAGACTTCTGGAGAGAAAAGTACCGCTATGCAGAGAAATAGCTTCATGGTTGCCGGCATGTTTCTGGTTGGTTTTGTCTGTGTCTCAACGACACAGAGCGCGGCGGCGCAGGAATCGCGGACAGTGCCGGGTACAACGGCCACCAGCCCCTCGAACTCTGATAGCGTGACCAAGGGGCCACCGACGGTGGAGCAGCCTGACCCGCTCAAGCGCAAATTGAGCGACTCCGAAAAGCGCAAACAGCAGAAGCTACTTCGCCAGGAATTGAAGGGCGAATACAAGAAGTGGCTGAACGAAGACGTGGTCTGGATCATCACGGACGAAGAGTCGAAGGCATTTAAATCTCTCTCCAACGATGAGGAGCGCGAGAACTTTATCGAAAGCTTCTGGCTGCGCCGCAATCCGAACCCGGATTCGCCTGACAACGAATATCGCGAAGAGCATTATCAGCGTATTGCCTATTCGAACGAGCACTTTGCCGCAGGCAAGCCGGGCTGGCGTACAGACCGTGGGCACATGTACATCGCCTACGGCAAGCCGGACAGCATTGATTCGCACCCTAGTGGCGGCAATTACGAGCGCCCGATGGAAGAAGGCGGCGGCAGCACATCTACCTTCCCCTTTGAGGTTTGGCATTACCGCTACCTTGAAGGCATCGGGGACAATATCGATATCGAGTTTGTGGATACTTGCCAGTGCGGTGACTATCACATGACCATCGACCGCTCGGAGAAGGATGCACTGAAATACGTGCCGGGCGCCGGCCAGACGCTGTATGAGCAGATGGGCCGCTCTACCAAGGCTGACCGTTTCTCTGGCGGCGGGCTGGAGCAATTGGGCGATGGACCGCAGGCCGCATCACAACAGGCTAAGCAGTTTGACCGGCTGGATCGCTATGCCAAGCTCAACGCGCCTCCTCCGATCAAGTTCAAGGATCTGGATGCCTATATCAGCCAGCACAAACTGCTGACCGGGCCGCCGTTCCCGTTTGATGTGCGTACCGATTTTGTGAAGGTGACAAACGACACCGTTCTGGTGCCGCTCACCATCCAGATCAGAAACCGCGACATCACGTTCAACACCAAGGACGGTGCGTCCATTGGGACGGTGAATATTCTGGGCCGGGTGACGTCGATCTCTGGACGCCTGGCACAGACATTTGAAGACACGGTGAAGGTGGAGGCTGCCAGCGATATGCTGGCGTCAACCATGACCAACGCCTCGGTGTACTGGAAGTCGCTTCCGCTGCGTCCGGGCCGCTACAAGATTGATATTGCGATCAAGGACGTAAACAACGCGGACCATGTGGGATTCTGGGAGCGGGGCATCGAAGTACCCAAGTATGACGATGACCGCCTCTCTGCCTCGTCGCTGATTCTGGCGGACAAGATGGAGCGGGTGCCGTCCAAGCAGATCGGCGCGGGCAACTTCGTGATCGGAAATACGTTTATCCGTCCACGGGTTTCGGCCAATACGATTACGCCGGTGAGCTTTACGCGCGGACAGAATCTAAACTTCTGGATGCAGGTTTATAACCTGGGTATTGACGACAAGAGCAAGCAAAATGGGGCCACGATCGAGTACAGCATTACCGATCTGACGACTAACAAGGCTGTTTTGAACGTGTCTGAGCTGACAAACAAGCTGAATCCAAATGCAGACCAGTTGACGCTGGAGAAGAGCCTGCCGCTGGCCAGTCTGCAGCCCGGAAAGTACCAGGTAACGATCAAGATAAATGACGGAATCAGCAAGCAACAGATAGGCGAATCGGCCAAGTTCGTCGTAGAGTAATAACAGGAATTGCGCAGGATGCGCGACCGCGAAGATTGTATAAAGCGACGGCCGGCAGGCGCGAAACTTTTTGGAGATAGGCCAGACGCACAGGAAGACTTGTGCAGCTGTGAACCGGAACCGAATCCAATCCGTAGGGTGGATGGCGGCGCTGCTTCTGGCGCTGGCGTCACCTGTGTACGCACAGCGGGTCGCTGATCCCTTCGCGGTTCAGCGAGCAGCCGTGTTAAGCGGTGTCGTGCGTGACTCGCACGGGAGCCCGCAGGCTGGTGCGCTGGTGCAGCTGCTAATTACGTCTTCCGCAAATCCTTTTGACAACATGATGAACGCAGTGACTGCGATTACCGATAATCATGGCCGCTATAGCTTTGGGCATCTGCTGCCGGGCGTGTATGAGGTGCGAGCGTCTGCAGCGCTTTTCCTGCCGGCTCTGCACGATAATCTGCGGTTGGCTTCGGGCTCCCGCACGATTGTAAATATGACGTTGAGTACGCTCTTTGAGGCTTCAGAATGGCTGCCGGCGCAACGCCGCCGCGCCGACGAAGCCGATGATGACTGGAAGTGGACACTGCGCTCCACCGTGAAGCGTCCGCTGCTTCGGCTGGCCGGGGATAGCCCGCTGACTATGTCTACCAGCGCCGCAGAGCGCAGCAAACCGGAGACGCACGGACGCATGGCCATGACCAGCGGCAATGGCGGATTTGCCGGGGGTGGCATGCACAGCATCTTTACCATGGACCGTGTGCTGGATGACGGCAGCGGCGTGCTGCTGCGGGCTGATTTGGCGACTGCCCAAGGGCGACCGGTTGCGCCTTCGGCAGACCTGAGCGTGGGCTATCAACGCCGGGTCAACTACAACACTACGGCGCGTATGGTTACCGGATTCTCCTCACACCCGGAGTTGGTGAACTCTTCGACATCGGGCGGTATGCAGGGCTTTCTGATGGAGAGCGGGGAACAGATGCAGCTGAGCGAGGCGCTCGGCGTGGATGTGGGTGTGTTGATGACGGCGGTTCAGATAGGGAACAACGGGTTTGCGACGCAGCCGTATCTGAAGGTTGTGGCTCGTCCGGCGGATAGCCTTCTGGTGACATACCGCATGGCGACCTCTCGTCTGCTGCAGGGCACAGAGGACATGGACAGCATTGACCTGGGCACGCCGCTGGCTGGTGTGCAGCGCGGGAAGGTTCGGATTGAAAGTGGTCTGCACCAGGAAGTATCCGTGGGCAAGCGTACCGGGCGCGGTATGGTACAGGCGGCGTGGTATCACGACCGGATTTCTAATCCGATTGTGCATGGTGGCGGCCCTATTGGCGCGACTGCGCTGGCGAGCGGCAACTATGTGGTGGACCCGGCGACGGAGAGCTTTCGCGTGGTGGGTGCGAATTACAGCGGCAGCGGCGTGAATGTGTCCGCGAGCGAGCCGCTGTGTGAATCGCTGTGGGCCGTGGTGGATTACAGCACGGGAACGGTGCTGGCGTTTGGAGATCCGGAGCCAGGAACGCCGGGAATGATGGGGCCGGTGCGCTCGCAGACCGCGTCCGTGGCGCTGCGCGGGCACATGGCAAAGACGAATACGCACCTGCGGGCAGCCTATCGCTGGCAGCCGCAGCATACGATTACAGCGGTAAATTCGTACCATGCATTTAGCGACCAGTCGTACCTGAGCTTCTATGTGCGGCAGCCGCTGCATCTGCGGGGCATACTGCCGCGCGGAATGGAGGCGACGATCGACGTGACCAACCTACTTGCGCAGGGGTATCAGCCAATTGCCACGGATGGCGACGGCCACGCCATTTATTTTGCGCAGTCCGCGCGCACGCTGGAAGCGGGATTATCTTTCACGTTCTAGGTGGCTGGTGGTGCGGTGCAGGGGCGAAATCCACACGCTCTCTGTGATATAGTCAATGACTGTGAGCACGGTTGTGTGCTCACTCCCACCATGCAGACGGCCAGAGAATCGGCGGATACTGCAGAATCAACTTTCCGGTTTAACGGAAGTTCAAAGTTGGACGCGTAGCTCAGTTGGTAGAGCATTCGACTCTTAATCGACTGGTCGTAGGTTCGATCCCTACCGCGTCCACCATTTATCCCTTTCTGATTTGACTTCGGCCCCGGCCTCGGATAACGTTCATTCTTCAGCTAATTTTGCGGGAGTTGCCGGACGGTTCGCATCAGACGTCGCCCTTTCGCATTGGCAAATAGCGGTTGCAGGTACGGGCATGCGGTAAGTCGCGCATGCCTCACCTTGTTTTTAACGACTAAAAATATTTTGGCAGTTGGCTCACTGGGAGGGATTTTTTCTTGGCGAAGCAAGCGATTTTCGAAGAGCACCCTGAGGTTGCAAGGCGGTTTCCGGATCTGCATCCGCCGCTTGAACCGCAGCAGGCTGTGGTTGAAGCCAACCGATGTTTGAACTGTTTTGACGCGCCCTGCACCGCGGC
>DASWOP010000061.1:0-7557 GCA_036404255.1 Acidobacteriaceae bacterium
CGCAGCGAAGAATCTGCTTCTCTCTGCACCCATACTGCGCAGGGAATACCCCAATCCGGGTGCCCCATACATCGCGCACTTGTTTCATGCGATGTGTGGGATATCGTCGCGGCAGCGGCGACCGCTCCCGCTCATTCCCCCCTACCCCACCGGAATATCCACTCCAATCACACTGGAGAAGCGCGAATAAACCGGCGGTGTCGCCCCGTCATAAGCCCGCACAAAATACTCCTCAAACTGCGCCGCCCGCGGAATCGTGAAACTCCGTACCGGACTGCGCAGTACCAGGTCCTGGTCCGCTCCGGCCCAGAAATCCCCCTCCCTGCGCCGCACTTCAAACCCGCCGCCCATCGGCGCGGTCATTCCCGCGTCAATATCCAGTGCCGTAGCCGAATATCCCGTCAGCTTCATCTGCTGCAGATTGCCCAGCACAGGCGCAGGTCCAGGCACTGCATACAGCGGCAGCAGAGCATCCGCAGCCACGCTGGTGGAGAGCTTCATCGAAAGCGCCTCGGCCCAGTCATTCGCAAACGCAATCGTGTAGCTCAACTTCTCCGGTGCACAGTGCTCATCCTCAATCGTCACGCTGCGCACGATTGCTTCCATCGTGCTGTCGCCGTCGTCACACGTCACGCTGATCAGATCGCCCGGCCACACATCGCTGCTCTGCTGCAGATTCACCGTAGCATACCGCCCTGCAATCGCCGCCGCGCGATCCGTCGCAAAGCTCAGTACCGCCTCCGCCGCACTCTCACAATCGGCAGTGCTCCGCGCCACCGGAGCACGCACGCTGCCCATCCATCGCGCCGTCGCCGGCTCTCCCGCCGCCGTCTGCAGCGGAATGCTCGCCGTATCCGCCAGCCTCGCCACAGAGCGCTGCTGCATGCGGTAGCTCACCGCGATCAGCTCATCCGCTGCCGGAATCCGTCCCGCATAAAACGTCACCTTGTTCCCGGCGAACGCGCAGTCCACACCCTCGCCCGCCGCGCCGATCAGCCGCGTCTTCACAGCCTCGCCCACCGGCGTGCTTACTACCCAGCCCGATCCATTCTGTGTCGCGCGAATGTAACCAATCGTCCCCAGCAGATTGGCGCTGTTTACCGGGACAAAGTTGCACGTCGCCGGAGAACTGTTCACCACGCCGTCGTAGAGCACCGTCGCTGGCGTGCTCGATGCCAGCCCGTTATCCTGCAACTCCAGCACGATGGCCATCGGCGCATCCACCATTCCGCCGCCAAACTGCGTCACCTTGCCCGCTACCATCGCGTAGTACACCTGCATCACCCGTTGCAACTCCACGCAATGCAGCCGCAGCCGCAGCGTATACGCATGGCCCACCTTCACCGCAAAAGCCGTTCCCACCTCGCTGCCATTCACCAGCGGAACCAGCGTCGTCGTGCCGCCGCTCTGCTTCACCCGATACCCCGCAAAGCAATTTCCAATGCTCGTCGTCCCGCTATACACTCCGCACAGCACGCCATCGCTGCCCGGCGAAAGCTGTACCGACCCCACCTCAAACACTAGCGCCCCGCCCAGCTCAACCTGGTCGAGCGTGGCCAGCGTCGTCTGTCCGTCATAGCTAGTGCCGCCGCTGAGCAACAGCCCCGCGGCAGCAAACCCCATGTGAGACCCCGCATCGTTCACGCTCCACACCTGTCGGTTGAAGACGCCCAGGCTGAAGCTGTCATTCACCAGCGTCTGTTTCTTCGCACTCGGCGTATGCCGCACCTCAAATGCCGCCGTCGTTCCATCGCCCAGAAAATACTCCGTCACATAATCCGAAGGCTCCATCTCGCCCGTCAGCGTAATATCGTTGGCAAACTCCTTCGCCTCACTCATCGTCAATCCCGCCGGATTCAGCGTTCCATCTTCCGCCGCGAATGCATGGCTCTTGCCGCCCACCGTTCGCATCGCCAGCGCACCATCCAGCACGCGATACGCTGCATAGGCCGACCCCGCCAGCTCACCCGCATTGGCCGACCAGCTCTGCGCCGCCTGTGGTTGAAAGACACCCACGTTCACCGTCCCACCTGTACCGGCAGATCTCAGCGCTGTACCATCCACGCGCGCCGCCAACGCCTCCAGCAGCTCTCCGCTGTTCTGCGCATACCCCGCGCCGCCCACCGTCATCCCCAGTTGGTTCAGCAGCCACTCTTCGCTGATCGCGCGCAGCGCACTCCGGTAGACCGCGCCCTTCAACCCAGCGCCCGTGTAGACAGCCACTGGCTCCGTTGACAACACGCCGCTGAAGAGCACCACCTCGTTTTCCGCCAGCACGCGTACGCGCGCGCCCCGTACCGGAACCTTCCCGCCGTCGCTGCAATCCATCATCGCCGCCAGCAGCGACGGCTCATTCAGTGTCCGCTTGATCTCCAGTGGCTTCTCCGTGCACAGCCGCGCACTGTAATCCACCGCGCCCAGCCCATCATGATTGTCGATCGTGATCTTCAATGCATCCTCTCCATCCCCCACCGTTTCCTAGCCGACACTCTGGGTGCCCCATACATCGCGGCTTCATGCGATGTGTGGGATAGTGTCGCGAAGCGACAGCCGCGCGACGCGCGCAAATCTCTCTCCCGCCACCATTCCCATCTGAGCGATGACATCTCACCTCATCACTGTCTAAACCGCCGGCAGATAACTCCGGTAGCAAACCACGCTCTCCCCATCCATCGCATCCATCACCGGCAGCGCGCGAAACGCCCCTGCCAATCCCCACCGACACAAAGGCTTCGTCAGCGCACTCTGCGTCTCGGTCGCTCCCTGCATCGTCTGCAGCCGCGGATAGTAAAAGATCACGCGATCGCCCTGCTCGCCATCCAGCACAAATAGTCCCGACCACTCCTGAAAAAAATTCCCACCTTCGCGATCCACAAATCCACAAATCGGTATCACCGTCATGTCAGTCGTTGGATCGCCCGCAACCAGCGGCGCCTCCAGCTCCAGGCTTGCCGCTGTCACCGCTGCAATCCGCCCCGTATTCAGCGTCACCCTCCGCGTGTAATTCGTATCGCTGCCAATCACGGCGCTGGCCGCCGCCGTCACATACGCCGCACTCACGCCGCTGCCCACAAACCCCGTCGCACCCGGCGCATAGTCCACATCCACAGCGATCATCTGCCCCACGGCAAACGCGCCCACGTTCCCCGCACCCACGTTGATGCACGTCGCCGTCGACCCCTCACACACCGCTGCAGTCGTCCCCGCAACCAGCGGCAGATTCATGTGCTGTGCTCCAGTCGTCAACGCCATCTGCAGCTTGCCCCAGCTCATGAACTCCAGCTTCACCGTCGCTTCCAGCGTCTGCCGCACCTGGCTGCGCACCGTGTTCGGACTACCCGCCAACAGCGGCTCAATCTTCGTCACGCACGATCGCGCAAATCCCGCCACACAACCCAGATCCACCCACGGACTCGGCGGCGTATCCAGTTCGAATCGTCCATCCGCTGCCGCATCAAAACTTGTCGGCGTTTCCGCGTTTCGATCCACCGGTGCAAAGTAAGCGCGCACCTGCCTGCTCGTCGGCGGAGTCGCCTCCATCAGAACTGTTGCTGTACTCATTCGCCCGGCTCCTCATAGCTGTAAACGTCTACCCTCGCCACGCGCAGCAACCGTTCAGCGCTCACGGCCACACTCTCAAACGCTGCATCGCCCCAGAAAATTCTCCCCGGCACCGCGCTCGCGCCTTCCGCATCGAACCTCTGCTTCGCCGCCGTCTGCGGAGAAAGAATCTTCACCAGCTCCGCATCCATCCGCGTCAACCTTCGTCCGCGATCCATTCCGGCGCTGTTCCCATCGCCATCGGTGAAGTATTGGATCTCGCAGCGCATCGTCGCCAGCGGAACCTGCTGCTCCCAATCCACCTGTAGATCGGTCCAGTGCAGAATGAAAACATTCGCTGGCAACTCCTCCGTCACCATCTCGTTTTCCAGCACCATCATCCCTGGCCGCAGCAACCCCCGCACCACAAACCTCCGCTCCGGATTCAGCGCCGCCAGCCTGTCGCGCAGCGTCACATAAAACGTATCTTTCGCATTCTTCATCTCGTCCTCTTTCCCTCACCACCACTCTGGGTGCCCCATCTTCGCCGCGGCTTCATCGCGGCTAAGGTGGGAATCGTCGCGCAGCGGCGACGCGCGACGCGCACACATCGCCACGTAGCGGCGGCCGCAGTTGCCTCTTCTCGTTAGCCCGAGCTACTCCCACCTACACCATCGTCCCCAGCGCGCCCCGCAACTGCAGCCGGTAGAGATAAGGCTGTCCAAACGCCTCCGAACTCGTCGCCCCCACAATCTGCATTGGCGTCCCATTCACCATCACGTCCACTGCCTGCGCAAACAGCGCACTCGGCGACGCATATGCCAGCGTCCCCACAATCTCCAGGATGCGCGTTGCAGACACCAGCAACTCCGCGCGCATACCCTTGCTATCAGCCCGCGTCGGCAGCACCTTCCGATACACCGCCGGCCCGATCTCCACCTCTTCCATCAGCATCTCGCCCATGCCCAACTGCTCCGCATCGAGCGACGCCATCGCCGTACACGGCACCCGCAGCATCACCGTGCATCCGCCCAGCGAACGCAGCAGCGCATCCGCCATCCGCGCCGGAGCACCCGTCGCGGCCCTCACCTCCACCGCCTCGCTCATGCCTATCCCATCCTCCGCGACACAAACGGCCGCAGCAGCGAACGCACCTGCTCATCCATCAACGAGTCGGAGAAGTAGTCCATCTGCATCGTGTCCATGCGGCTGCTCTTCACATTGCATCCCGGCGTCGCCTGCGCATTCTTCACAATCAAAGCGCAAGCCGTCTTCACCGCATTCGGAATCGTCGCCAACCCCGCGGTATAGGTCACTTCCACCTCGTTATACGCAAGCCCCAGCGCATGCTGCGCCAGCGCAATCTCACCCGTCTCGCAGAAGTAGTCGACAGAATTCACATCCACTGCGGTCCAGCTTCCCGGCAAAGAAAACGCCAGCGCAATCTCTTCCGCCATAGTTAGCGGCAGCTCGCCTCGCCGCATAGAAGCAAGCCTCGCCCTCACACTCACCAGCGGATTCGTCGCCGGAGCCACCGCCACCAGTGGCAGATTGCTCAGCATTACCGTCCGCGCACCTGCCGTCAGCCGCAGCCGCTCCGTATACTGCGCCGCCTGCAACGTCCCCCGCTTGCAATACGCATCGATCAACGCAGAAGCCGTCGTGATCCAGTCATCCCGCGTATCCGCCGTCAGCCCAAACAGCGTGTACTCACTCGCCTGCAGATATCCCATCGCACCTCCTCTTTCTCAGCCTGTCCTTCTGTTTTTGAATCTGTCGTTCTGCTTTATTTGATCTGTCATTCTGAGCGCAGCGAAGAATCTGCTTCTCGCCGTTGCTTTTGCCCCTGAGATATTTACCTCTCCGCCCCCGCAAAAAAATACGGAGCCGGCAAACCACACCGGCCCCGCATCTCACCATCTATCGATCAACCAGCACTTGGTAGTGCGCATAGCCTGCGCCCTTCACCACCACACCGCCAAACTTCACCACCACATACTGCGAAGCCAGCGAGCCCGGAACACCCAGTTGAAACACCCGTGGATTCGGATCGCTCAACCAGTGATACTCGATCATCTCCTCCGTCACAATGTAAGCCGGAAGCACGGCGCTACCCGAGCCAGGAGTACCCGTGTAGCTCAGCGTCCACTCTGGGATCAACGGAATCTCACCTGCCTGCGTCGACAGCATCTTTACCGAAACGCCGCCGCTGATCTCCTTCGTGTTCAGCACCACGTTGAACTCAGCCTTCATCTCTCGATCGATCAAATCCAGCAGCACCGGATTCGCATAGATCGCCGTCGGCCGCACAGCAAACGAGCTGTTTGAAACCATCTGTGCAATGGTCGTCTTCAGTCCGTCCACAATGCTCGCATTCGCGCCGATCGTGGCGGTGTTGCCGCCCGCTGCAATCTGTGCAGCCGCGCCAAAGTACTGCGTGGTCGTCGGCGAGCTCAGCGATGTGTCCGTGCCGTTCCACAGCGCAACGTCGTGCGTCCGCAGCACGCCCTCCACGGTGTCGGCCAGGTCCTTCGCCTGCAGATAGGCAAACTGGCTCTGCTGCTGACCCAGTTCAATATCAAACAGGTTGTAGTTGATCTGCGCGACCAGCGCCTTCAGCGGGACGCTGCGCTCCACGCGCGTCGGTGTCACCAGCGGAGCCACAATGTTGCGCGGATCCACAAACCCGCCCGTCGCGCTCGGCGAAGCGATGCCTGTCTCCTCGAAGAAGCGCGAGGGATGCCCCGTAGCTGGCACATGCTTGATGCGCTGTCCAAACGCGCCACGCCGGCGAACAATGTCAGTGATCTCCGTCTGGTACAGCGGAACTTCCAGTGCGCCAGGCCCAATGTAATCTGCTGCCGAGTGAATATCCAAAAACTTTGCGTTCATAATTTTTCTCTCCATGTAAAAAGGCGCAGCTTCCGCCGCGCCTGCCGTTGTTGTCATACGTAAAAATCGTTTGTCATTCTGAGCGCAGCGAAGAATCTGCTTCTCTACACCCATACCGCACAAGGCACGCCACCGAAGCGGGTGCCCCAGGTCTCGTTTCTGAGACCTGGGTTCCAATGCCTATGCCGTCACCGAATATCCCCTGAGGTACTTACCCAACCAGCCCCGCCCGCAGCAACTGGCTCTTCACTGCAATCCGCTGCTCAATGCTCAGGCTCGCCAACGCCGCATCCAGCGCAGCCGAATCCACCTCCGCACCGGCAGCAATGCCGTGTTTTGCCAGCAGCCCGCTCGCCGCTAGCGGCAGCGTCTTGCGCTCCGTCCCACGCACCTCCTGCTGCGCGCGCAACTCCGCAATCTCCGCCATCGCAGTCTGCAGCCGGTCCTCCAGGCTCGCAAACTCCTCGCCCTTCTCCGTCGTCGCCACAATCCGCGCCACCGAACTCTGCATCTCCTCGCGCGCACCCTGTATCTGTTCCAGCATCCCGCTCTGTCCTGCGGCTAGCTGTTCCGCCGCGCGCTCCAGCATCTCTGCCGCAGCCGCCAACCTTTCCACCGTCACGCTCAACACGTCTCCGGCAGCACCGTTCATCTCCTGCTCCATCGTCTCCTCCATCCTTTTCACTTCGTCTGTTATTTCGCCCGCAAAATTCATGTGCGG
The DNA here is from genome assembly GCA_036404255.1 of Acidobacteriaceae bacterium. Lineage (GTDB taxonomy): Bacteria > Acidobacteriota > Terriglobia > Terriglobales > Acidobacteriaceae > JARLFX01. The sequence continues at coordinate 7,154 of DASWOP010000061.1, forward strand.
TTTCGAATTTGCCTTTCGGATTAAGCAGGGCCTTCAGGCCCCTGATAACGCCCTCGCAATGCATGGCTTTAGCCCCGGGCTCTCAATTCCTTCAGCACAAATCCTCAAGCTGCCAATGCCGTCCGCATCGCACCCCGACCCAGCCTGCAACTCGTACTTCGATACGCCGCCTTCTCCCGCAGCAAAATCGCCGCGCCTGTAAACGTCGCCTTCGTCAGCGTCCACACCTGCGCCCGCATATCGGCCACATGCGCATCGGCCAGCTCATAGCTCATCCCCAGGCTGTTCGGCCCGCTCTTCCGGAACTGCGTCTCCATCTCCGGAAAATCCCTCGCAAACAGATACCCGCTCACCAGTAGCCTCTGTCCTTCAATCTCCGCCGCCGTTATGATGCCGCACTTCTG
>DASWOP010000062.1:0-28486 GCA_036404255.1 Acidobacteriaceae bacterium
TCTGCTCCCAAAGCAGATGCGCTACCAGGCTGCGCTACGCCCCGACTCTCTCAATCTTACCGTACCTGCCGCCGTATGGGCACTCAGCGCAGTCTTAACGCATGCACAAAATGTGCCATCAGCCAGGCCAGCAGGATCACTGGCACCAGCAGTATCCCCGTAATGGTCAGCGCCAGCAATAGCAGCACGCACCAGTCGCGCCAGGTATGGCGGTGCGGTTCGCTGAGGTGACGGGTCAAAAGCTTATAGTTCCGCCGGTTGGCCTTCCAGGCGATATCGAAGATGTCCCCAAGAAATGGAATGGCACCGATGATTACGTCGATGGCGACGTTCACCAGCATTCGCACCAGGGTGACATAAGGAACGCCGCGAAACCATGCTGCCACCACGATAATGCATGCGGACAGGCCGGTAATGATGTCTCCCAGCCCGGGGATCAGGCCGATGATACCGTCAATGCCGAAGCGGATACGGGTTCCCGGAATGCGGAAACAGTCCTCGAGCACATGCGACAACAGGTCCAGATTTTCGTCGTCAAACAATCGCCTGCCCTGACCGGTTCGGGGGAGCAGAATCTCGGGTTGGGGGGCTGGTGTTTGCATGACAGGGGGTGTACCCGGAGCGATGTTACAATTATCTCAATACGGCGGCTATAGTTCAGTGGCAGAACGCCGCTCTGTGGCAGCGGATGTCGTGGGTTCGAAACCCACTAGCCGCCCCAAAAATCCTCTCCACAGCGCCCAGTGACCTCGCGCCTACAGCCCGGTCCTCAGCCCGCCACTTCCTCTCAAGCGAAGCAACGCATCTTTCTGGGTACGTCCGGCTGGGCCTATTCTTCCTGGAAGCCGGGGTTTTACCCTCCTGGCGCCTCCGCAAAGAAGTTCCTCTCATACTACTCAGAACAGTTGAACTCGGTTGAGGTGAACTATACCTTCCGTGCGTTGCCAACAGCCGCCATGTGCGAACGCTGGCTCGCGGACACTCCTGCAGATTTTCTGTTTACCTTCAAAGCTCCTCAGCGGATTACGCACTTTCAAAGGTTGCGGGAATCGGCAGAGGCGTTGGCGGAGTTCATTGCAGCGCTTTCTCCTTTTAGTACAGCGGGTAAGCTGGGGCTTGTGCTCTTTCAATTGCCGCCAAACTTCAAGGCCGACCAGCCTCGCCTGCGAGATTTTCTCGCGGAGTGGAGTCATATGCCACAGGTGCCTTTGGCGGCGTTCGAGTTTCGGCATGAGTCGTGGTTCTCCGAAGAGACCTACGCTGCACTTCGCGAACATGGCTGCGCGCTGTGTATTGCTGCCAGCGACGAACTGGAGACGCCGGAAGTTTTTACCGCGAACCACGTGGCCTACCGCCTGCGCCGTACCGATTACAGTGACGCAGAGATCGCGGAATTAGCACGTAAATTTCAGAAACTAGCCGTGACACACAACATCTTCGCCTACTTCAAGCATCTCGAAGAACCAACAGGTGCGGTGCGAGCGGTTGCGGTGCGGACGGCCCTGGGTACCCCCGTACCCCATCGGGCGAAAGGAGATGTATAGGCATGGCAACGATAGCTGTCTCGCGCACGCGGCCGGCTTGGCTTACGGATTTCACCCCCCGCCGGCTCATGGCCAATGGTCACCTGCAGACGGTGCTGGGTAGCGTACTAACGCGCGTAGACCGCCTGCTGGAGCCGGTGATGGAGATGGTGGAGGTGGCACCGGCTACAGCGGTACTGCCTTCGGCGAGCTTGATCTGCCTGTGCCACTGGCAGGCGGAAGAGGTGCGCGCCCAGCGGCCAACAGCGGTGATTGTGCATGGGCTGGAGGGGTCGGCGCGGTCGCAGTATGTGGTGGGCAATGCCAACAAGCTGTGGCGGGCCGGGTGGAATATTGTGCGGATGAATATGCGCAACTGCGGCGGGGCGCGTTACTGGGATGGGGAGCGGCCGGAGGATATCTTCCAGCCGGGAACCGGCCTGATCGATCCGGATACTATCTGCCCAACGCTATATCACTCGGGTTTATCGGGCGATGTGCGGGCGGTGGCGAAGCACTTTGTACGGACGCAGGGTCTGAAAACGGTGGCGATCATTGGGTATTCCATGGGGGGGAACATGGTGCTGAAGCTGGCGGGGGAGCTGGGGGATGATCCTATGCCGGAGATTCGCGCGGCGGTGGCGGTCTCTCCCGCGGCTGATCTGGCGGCGAGCGCGGACATGTTGCATCGCACGGTAAACAGGGGATATGAGTGGCGGTTTATGCGGGCATTGAGCCGTCACTATCTGCACAAAGTGGAGCTTTATCCGGAGTGGTTCTCTGCTTCGCGGCTGTATAACCTGCATTCGATTCGCGAGTTTGATGAGCAGATTACCGCGTATTACATGGGCTTTAGCGGTGCGGAGGACTACTACACGCGGTCATCTGCCTCGGCTGTGATTGAGCATGTGCCGATGCCGACGATGGTGCTGCATGCGCTGGATGATCCGTTCATCCGGCTGCTGCCGCCGACTTGCGAGAAGCTGCACGATAACCCCAATACAACGCTGATTGAGACGCCGCACGGCGGGCATTGTGCGTTTCTAGCCGATGCAAATCCTTCGGCGGATGATGACGGGTATTGGGCGGAATATACCATCTTGAAGTTTTTGCAGACAGTGATGGAATAGATCTGCCTATCTGTCCTCTAAATATGTTGTTTTGAAGTACTTAGCGCAGAGCTTGCGCTGAAAATTGCCGGGCGACAGCCGTGCGAGCTTATGCGTATTTCACGGGTCCATAACGGTGAACTTGACGGGCTACACGGGTAGTCACGGGCATTTGTGCAACAAGAGCTTGCGAGAGCGTGGGTGGTATGGGCGAATGCATTGATCCTGTAAACTCAACCACACTGCCCATGACCCAGTTTTCCAGCAATGAGAGTTTCGCGATGTTTCAGGCGACGTGGGCGATTGCGCTGGCGGAGAATTCGCCGGTGCTGGTGGTGCCGTGGAGCGATGAGGCAGGGCGGGTGGCTTATGTGGATCTGCGGCTGCAGCCGGAACGGATGGACGAGATTCTGGAGGCGCGGGAGTTTCCGGCGCTGGGGCGGATGCTGCAGGAACTGAATGCGATGGGGTCGCCCTGGGCGACGGCGAAGTGCGATCGCTGGGTGCTGGATGATGAGGATCTGGAGGCGGCGGCGCTTGACCTGGATTTTTTAGGCGATGTGAATTTTGCGCAGGCTGGTGTGGGGTCGTACATCGACTTCTACTCTCGCGATGCTGCGCTGTTTGGTTCGTTGGAGCATCATCGGGTGCTGCTGGTTCGGCTTACTCGTGATGCGTCGCAGGCTACAGATGATCCGGCGAACGCGTTGCTGGAGTTTACGCTGCGGCGTTGCATCGCAGAGGATAGTGAAGGGTTTGCCATCACGGCGTTTCTCTATGCTGTTGGGCGGGATGCAGTGGATGCGGAGGCGAAGTGGGCGGCGGCGCTTGCGGCACTCACGCAGATTCTGTTGGCGGCGGGTGGCGAGGGTACGGCTGCGGCGGGCGGCGTCGGCTAGAATGAAAGCTGTGGGCGAGTAGCTCAATTGGATAGAGCACCGGCCTTCTAAGCCGGTGGTTGTGGGTTCGATCCCCGCCTCGCCCACCATATGAAACAAACGACTTGCGCGGATTTTCGCCTTACGGTTCTAAGTCCGGGGCTCGATCAGCGCAGGATTTCTACGCTATTTTGCGATATTGCAAGGGAAAACTCGCAGGAGTATGATTTTCTAAACGCAATGCAGTTGGTTGCGCTGCCTGACGGCAGCTTCAATGTCCATCCCCACCGGAAGGTGGTTAACATTAACGGTAATCCCTGTTTGTCCAACAGTGAAACCCAAACCGTACCTTTGGGAGAAGTCATGTCAGAAATTCCATCCATTGCTACGAGTGTTTCTGCCTCGTACCTCGAACTCACAAAAGCCGCTGAAGTTTTGAACGGTGTCACTGACGCCTTCGGCAAGGCCGTGTCCGAAATTGATGATGCCCTTAAGAAACTAAACCTTGGCATAATGGCTTGGGTGAAAGTTGACGAGGAAGGTGCAGATTCAGACGATCCTACGTATTACATTGAGGAAATTGGTTACTCGAAAATTGGTGGTAAGTGGGGAATTGCGCTCAGAACACGAGTTGGGAACCTAGCATATGGCGATGATGATCGCGAAGACGTGGAGTCTTGGCTCTTCAACGAAGCGACTCGAACTTTACGTCTGAAGGCAATTGTGAAGCTCCCCGAGTTGGTCAATAAGCTGAGCCAAGAGGCGGCTAAGATGACCAATCAGCTTCAATCTAAACTGGCAGATGCCCAAGCCATCGCTGTAGCACTCAATCCGCCTAAGTCAAAGGGCTTTATCGTGAAAGGGCTTTCCGAGAACCACCCATCGGTCTCAAAGATGCCTGTGCTACCAGCGTCAGTAATGAGAGAATCTGAGCGGCTATCGACGGTCGTATCAAAGGAAATTGAGACGGCTAAGGCCGCCGGGTGGATAGGTTCCGCAGTGGCCGCGAAAACTCCCAAAGTATCGGTTGTGGGCCCCTCGACATTAGGGGGTGTAAAGAAATGACAGACTTTTTTTCTTCGATTCCCACGGGGTTTTGGTTCTTAGTTGGGGTCCTCATTCTCGTGTGCGGAGGACTGGTGTTTTATGCACTGCGCGCGAAGGGGACGTATTCGCGGAGTTGACGCACGGCACAACATCATTCAAGCTCCAAGCAAAAGATCGGCCTTCAGCAAAGGTGAATTTACCGAGGCATCTCTAGATTTTTCATTAGAGTGCTGTGTGCTTGAGCGAAATACTGGTGGCACCATCGGTGAAAACCGGCCGGGTACCTCCGGGGCTAAAGCCCCTGTTTTTGTTGGCGCTGCTTGCCGTGCGGGTTGAAACCCGCACTCCCCCCGGCTGAAGCCGGGGGCTTAATCCCAAAAACAAATAGAGCTCAAGCGCGGCAATGAGACGATGCGACTCAAGCACAGCAATGAGACGATGCGACTCAAGCACGGCAATGAGACGATGCGACTCAAGCACGACAATGAGGTGATACAGCCCACGCACGGCAATGAGACGAGGTGTTCAAGCGCGGCAATGGATGAAGTGGAAGTGATGCAGCAAGCACGGCAATAAGGCGAGAGGCGATACGGGCTCAAGCGCGGCAAAAAAGGTGAAGACGAGAAGCGATGCGATTCAATCAGGGCAGGCGGCTCATATAGGTATTCCATCCCAGAGCACACCCGATCACGCCCATTTATGGGGAGGATGGGATGCTGGTTTGTTTGAGGTATCTCGTGTGGTGGATTTGAAGTTCGTTGCATGCATCAGCGGAGTCGCGGGGATGTAAATCTTGAAAAGCAGATTCTTCGCTTCGCTCAGAATGACAGAGTGTATGGATATGGCGGGGTATGTACCGGAGGGGTTATATGGAATGACAGGGTGTATGCAGTCAACTCCTGACTCCGACTATTACGGATATGTCTGCATGGGGCTTCATGAATTTTGTTGTGAGTGAGGCATCCGCTAAATACTGAGATCCTTCGACTGCGCCACTCGCGATGAGGCTGCGAGTGGCTACGCTCAGGATGACGGCGGTGGTGGTGTTGCTCGGATGACGATAGCGCTGGTGGTGACGATGCTTGTGGCTTCGCTCGGATGACGATGGTAGTGGTGATGATGCGAATGCAGATGGAATCCTGTGCAGGAGTGGAGCGGAAATGGGATGCGGCATGGGCGGCGTTGGGAGCGTCGGGGTCCTTCGCGCAACGGCGCGCTCAGGACGACACTCCATTAAGTTTTGTGACGGGTGAGATATCCGCGAAATACTGAAATCCTTTGACTGCGCCACTCTACCGGCAGGAGGACCGCGGTATTTCAGGAGCGATGGGTTGCGAGCGAAGGCGAATACGCGCCACGATGGGCGGTGCGGGGAATGGCGGCTGCTATGTTGTGTGCGTTTGTAGAGCGTTTTCAGACTTCTAAAACGACGTGGGAGCGGTCGGCGGGATGGGCGACGGGAGTGCGGGGGCTGAAGATGTGGATGAGGCCCGCGAGCGCCATGAAGATGAGCGCGAGGGCGCAGACGCCGGCCCATTCGAAGTGAACCCAGGCGAGCGAGGCCAGCGCCGAGCCGATGGCTGCGCCAGCGAAGTAGATGGTCATGTAGACGGTGTTGAGGCGGCTGCGGGCGGCAGGGTCGATGCCGAAGATGCGGGTCTGGTTGGCGATCTGCGTGGCCTGCGCGCCGAGGTCGAGCACGATGACGCCGGCGATGAGGCCGGCCATGTGGTATCCGAAGACCCAGAGGAGGAGGTAGGCAGCGGCGAGGGTGACCAGGCCGAAGGCAACGACGAAGCGGGGGCCGCGACGGTCCGTGTAGCGGCCTGCTATGGGCGCGATGAGTGCTCCGGTGGCGCCGAGGACGCCAAAGCTGCCGGCCACTCCCGGGCCCATGTGGTAGTGCGGGCTGCCGAGAAGAAAGACGAGCGTGGTCCAGAAGGTGCTGAAGGAGGCGAAGGCCAGGCTGCCGATGAAGGAGGATTCGCGGAGGGCGGGCTGGGTGCGGAAGAGCGTCCAGAGGGAGCGCAGGGCGTCACCGTAGCCGAGGGGCGCGGTGGGCGGGAGAAGGGGCATCACCTTCCAGACCAGAGGGACGAAGGCGAGGTTTATGACGCCGGCGACGACGAAGACGATGCGCCAGTGGCTGACTTCGCTGATCCACCCGGCAAAGGTGCGGGCGAGCAGGATGCCGAGCAGAAGGCCGGTCATGACGGTGCCGATGGCGCGTCCGCGCTTGCCGTCGCTGGCCAGAGCAGGGGCGATGGGCAGCACGACGTGGGTGACGGAGGCGAAGAATCCGACGAGCGCGCTGGCGATGAGCAGGGTGACGAAGTTTGGCGCGAGGGCGACGGAGAAGAGCGCGAGGGAGACGGCGGCGAACATGCGCATCATCAGGGCGCGGCGCTCGACGACATCGCCGAGCGGGACGATGAGGAAGAGCCCAATGGCGTAGCCGACCAGGGTGGCGACGGCGACAAAGCCGGTGTGGCCGGGGACGATGTGGAAGCTCTTGGCCATCTCCAGCAGAAGAGGCTGGTTGTAGTAGATGCTGGAGACGCCGACAGCGCAGGCGAATCCCAAAAAGGGAATCATCCAGCGGGCGTGTTTTTGGTCAGAAGTCATGCAGAAAGAGGTCTAACCACTAGTGTAGTAGTTTCCGCAGGAGAGGGCCAATGGCTGGGGTATATCTAGCCGTTCACAACGTGCTGCATGATGCGGCCGTGGCGGGTGACGATGCGGAGGCGCTCGCCGTTCATGATCTTGCGGGCCTGGGCTTTGGCGTGGCCGGCCCAGGGGCCGACGGGGTCGAGCCGCATGTACATCGTCCAGTGGCGGAGGGCGCGGCGCTTCTCGCCTTTGCGCTCGTAGGCGAGGGCGAGGTTGTAGTGCGCGTCTGCGTACTGCGGAACCAGGCGGATGGCGGTCTGGTAGGCGACGATGGCGTCACTCAGGCGCTGCAGTTCGTCGAGGACGTTGCCGAGATCGAAGAAAGCGAGTGCGTATTCGGGATCGGCTTCGGTGGCGCGGCGGTAGAACTCTTCTGCTTTGCGGAACTGGCGCTGGTTGTAGTGGATCGTGCCGAGGTTGATGCAGCTTGGCGCATGAGTGGGCAGCACGACGAGAATCTCTTCGTAGAGATCGATGGCCTGAAGCAGAGTAGCGGGATTCTCTTCGAGAGCGACGGCGCGGAGGAACATCTCCTGCGCCTGCGACTGGCGCTCCGGCAATGTGGGAACGCGGGGCGGAGCGGGTGCGCCGACGACGGAGAGTTGCGATTGCGAGACGGCATCGAAATCGAAGATGAGCTGCTGGCGGACGGGATCGACCAGGGCGCCGCAGTGGCGGAAGGCGATGCGCGAGCCGCGCTGGACGGCGCTGGCTTCCAGCATGGGATTGGTCATGCCGGAGACGCGCTGCATGGCGTCTACCGATGCGCGAATGCTCTTGGAGCTGATGCGGGTGGCGCGGAGATCGCGCAGCTTGCGCAACTGCACCAGATTTTCAAAGGAGTATTCCTGCAAAGAGGCGATAAGACCCGCCCGCTCCCAGGCCACCAGCTGCCGGGGGTTCAGGCGGAGGATGCGGAGAACGTCTTGCCGTGCGTAGCGGGTCACAGGGATGATCTCGAAAGGCACTGGTTTCACTCTTGGTTGGAGTATGCGTCGTTACATGGCTCCAATCAAGTGGAAATCCCCCATGTATATCAATTTTCAGTGGATAACGCGTACATGGGTAGATACCTGAGGTATATCGCTGGTTAATCCACAGGGAAAGACAAAAGATCAGCACGGATAGAAGCGGGAAGAGGCTGGATCCCACGGATGAGGTGCTGAGGATTGGAATCATTAAGTTGATTCGATCCGCAGTGTCTGTGGCATCTGGGTTGAGTTTGCTTGGGAAGATAAGAGCAAAGAAAGGATCAGCACGGATAGAAGCGGGAAAAGGCGGGATCGCACGGATGAGAATCAAAAATGGTTTAAATCCCGTTTGATCCGTATTGTTCGTGGCATCCGTGTGAGTCGCTTGCTGTGTGTGCCGCACAAACACACAGACCGCGCCAGTTTCGGCAGTGGTCTTTTTCCTGGGGGAAGTGTGGAGGAACTTGAGATCTACTCGGAGTCTGAGTCGGAGTCGGCGGCACCGGAACGGGAGGCAACGAGACACGGCAACAGAACCATGGCGAGAAAAGCTACAGCAACGAGCGCGTCGTGCATTTGTGAATCTCCTTGCGGGCGGCTATCCATTGCCCGCCTGACATTCACAAGGATCACGCGAATCAAGTTGCATCACCATTCCACTTAGGGCTATGTCCTATGCCCCGAAAGGTGTAGATCGGATCGATTCCGACTTCATCTACTGGAGCGCTTTTCGCAGCTCCTCGGCGCGATTGGTGACCAAGACGGCCATAGGCCGCGTGCTCAGGTAATCCGAATACGCAGTGGGGCCGCTCTTCTCGGCCTGTACGTCGAGCTTCTCCATTGCGTCGCTGATGACGGGCTTGCCGGTCTTCGCTGCGTACTGGAAGAGTTCGGGCGCGGAGCCTTGGGGAACATAAAACGCGATCGGATGATTGCCAGCTTTTACCAGTGCGGCGTCTACATCGGCGTCGCTTTTGACGAGCAGCGAGACCATTACCTTGGGATCGGAGGCGAGGGCCTTCGCGTCTGTTTCAGGATCGAAGCTGAGGAAGATGACGCGCGGCAGCAGACCTGCGAGCTTCAGCATGGTGGCTGCGGTGGCGGGCGAGCCGGATTTGAGATCGACCAGGACGTGGACGTTGTTGGTCTTCATCCAACCGACGAAGCGGGCGAAGTAGGGAAGGCGCTCGGTGGAGATGGTCTCGTCGTCGCGGAGGTAGACGGTGGAGAGATCGCCGTCAGAGTAGTGGCTGATGAGGCCCTTTGCCGTGGTGGTGCGGTCGAGAGTGCGATCGTGCAGAAGGTAGAGGGTGCCGTCGCGGCTGGTGGCGAGATCCATCTCGATCCACGGGATGCCGGCGGCGACGGTCTTTTCCATCTGCGGGATGCTGTTCTCAAGCTGCTCGGGGGTGAGCCAGCCGCGATGTGCGCAGACGGCGGGCTTTGCGGAGTTGGGCCAGGTGATCTGGGGCTCGGCGGCTGCGTGGCTGAAGGTTGTGGCGGCGAGAGCAAGTACGGGCAGGAGAAGCCACTTCAGACGAGGCATCCGCGGGTCCTTTCACGGGGTGGAGATGGGGGAGTTGTGGAGAGTCTCTGGATGATTCGCGGAGGGAAGTGGAGCCGACGAACGGACTTGAACCGTTGACCTGCTGATTACGAATCAGCTGCTCTACCAACTGAGCTACGTCGGCCTACAGAATTGATTTTATCGGCTATGGGCGGTTCGTGCAAAATCTGGGTGGATGGGTGGCGTTGGGAGCGTTGGGTACCTCCGGGGCTAAAGCCCCATTTTCAATTTATGTTGCTTGCCGTGCAGGCTAAAGCCTGCACTCCCCCGGCTGAAGCCGGGGGCTTAATCCCAAGGTGCTGCACGCCGCCGACTAAGCCGGGGGCTTAATCCCAAGGGACAAGAAGCTTGGAGCGTTCGCTGTAGAGAAGGAAGATGCTCGGGAAAGTTTGTAGCAGGTGGGGCATCCGCGAAATACGGGGATCCTTCGACTGCGCCACTCGCGATGAGGCTGCGAGTGGCTCCGCTCAGGATGACGGCGGTACTTGTGGTGAGGATGCGGGGCTTGCTCAGGATGACGGCAGTTCGTGCGGTGCTATCGCATCGGCGGAAAGGCAGTGGTTGGGCAGCCGTGGGTGGAGACGAGGCGCTTACGGTCCACTACGTTTTCTATGGTCACGCCCTCGCCGGTGGGGGTGAAGTTCACCATGCCGGGGCCGAGGGTGATTTTGGAGAACTGGCTGTGAACCTGCGACGGCTTGATGCCTTTGATGATGACGCTGCTGAGCGAGATCTCGGTGATGTGGTCTGCGTTTTTGCCCGAGATCAGGACATCGCCGGGGGTGAGCGAGGTGATCTTCTCCAGGTGGATGGCCTTGTAGTCGGGGATCTTATTGCCGACGACGCCGGGATCGACGAAGCCTTCGGTGGTGCCGTTGTTGTAGAAGGGGCTGATGGCGATGGGCATGGGGACGCCGCGCATGCAGATATTGCGGAAGGTGAGGTCGTGCGCCGGGCCGCCGCGGGCTGCGTTGCTCTTGATGCGGACGCCGCTGGTGGTGTGGTCTTCGGTGAGGCCATCGACGAGGATGAAGCTGTCGTTCACGACTTCGCTGCCGATGGACATGCCGTGGCCGCTGTAAAAGTGGTTGTCAATCACGCTCATGTGCTGGACGTCGCTCTTGATGGCGATGTTGTCGTCGCCGTTGTCGATCCAGCTTTTGGTGACGGTGACGTTGGTGGCGGAGCCGGGGTCGATGCCGTCGGTGTTGCGCGTGTCGGTGCCGCGAACGGTGGGGGTGAGCAGATGCACGCCCCAGGCGGTGAAGCCGTCGAGGTGGTTCACGCAGACGTGACAGTTAGGTGCGTTGTTGAGATGGATGCGATAGAGGGTGAGGCCGTCGGCATGGCTGCCGGTGATGATCCGGGTGCTGTAGTAGGCGAGCTGCTTTGGTTCAGCGGCACGGGCCATCTGCCACCAGGTGTAGTCGTGGCCGATGAGCTGGGCGCCGCCGCGGCCGTCGAGCGTGCCATCGCCCATGACGGCTGCGTTCTTGCCGGTGACGGTGATGAGCGATCTGCAGGTGCGGCCCTGCGGCGTCTCGGGCATCTTCTTGCCGGCGGCGGCTTCCTTGGCGGTGATGTAGACGCGGCTGATGTCACTGAGGGTTCCGCAGAGGAGCTTGGACTTGGTGTCGCCGGGGGTGGGGTCGTAGTCGCGCGGATCACGGGAGCCATAGAGGGTGACACCTTTATCTACCAAGAGGACGGCGCCGTCACCGAGTGTGAGCGCGCCGGAGAGGAATGCGTTTGCGCCCTTCACGCCGGGGGCGAGCTCGACGGCGCGGCCGGGACGGCAGTAGTCCAGCGCGGTCTGGATGAGCAGGGTGTCAGTTGTCTTCTCGTATTGCTCGTCAAGCTTTTCGGCAATGCCGGTGCGATCGGCGTGCAGGGTGATGCAGACGGGCGGGATCACGGGCTCGGTTACGGTGCGCGTGTCCTGTGCTGTTGCCGCTATACCGCCGATGAGAAGAGAAGTTGCCAGCCAGTGCATACGCATCGTTGAAATGCTCCTTGGTGTACCGCAGGCCAACTTAGCATACTGGGGTTAACTTTTGCTGTGTGTTGAGGCGGTTGAGATGGAGACGTGGCGAGTGAACGAGTAGACGCAACGGCGAAAAAGTTGGCGCGCAGAGTGGGCGAGAGGTGCTGCAGCAGACACGAAAAGGCCGCCCGGCAACAGGGCGGCCTTTTCTTAGGGAGAATAGTTCCAACGGAGGCAAAGCCATCAGAACTTTCTTGTCCGAATCTTATGTACGGCCCGGGGGAGTGTCAAGCCAAAATCCATGAAGTAGCAACTGCTTTATTATCAGCGCGTTGAATGGTATCTCTTTAGTTACTTGCGCTTGAATTTATTCGCCTTATATTCGCTTTTTAGTGATAGGGGGAAAGCTCAAAGTGAGCTTTTTCAGGCGGTTACCCGGCTGGGTGCACCAAAAACGGGTCAGTCCTGCCTGCCATCGGGATGTACGGGGCCGTGGGTCAGATTGAGGCTGATAAATTCCGTATCCTCAACAGCCGATGCGGACTTACCGCGCAGGACCCGGATGATGGCTCTCGCGCCACCGAAGAAAAGCCCGAGGATGACCGAGGCGGCGCAGAGTATGCCGGCGAGGGCAGCGATGCCGAGGTAGAGGTGCGCGGCGCGCCACGCTTCGCTGACGTAGCCCTGCGGCTTGTTCAGGGTAATCTCGGCTTCGTAGTGAATGGCACGGGCGAGCTTGATGGCTTCAGCCTGGGGCATGCTATCGGTCAGGGCGACGATGGGGCCGGTGCGCCAGGCGACATTCTGCGCGTTGCTGAGAAGACCGTTGGGAAGTGATTTCTGCGGCTGCAGGTTGAATTGAGTGGCGAAGGTTTTGAGTTGGGCGGCGGCCATCTGCGGGGTGGGGTATTCGACGAGGGTGAGGGTGCCGCTGCCGTAGCGACCGATTACGACTTCGGCGCCGGTGTTGAAGTCGAGCTTGCCGGCGAGGGGACTTTGGGCATGGGCAACTCCCACGGGGCCGATGGCATACAGGATGCTAGTGGTGTCTAAGCCTGTCTTTGGTAAATATTCTGGAAGAGTTGGAAGGTGCGCTCCCGAGCCTGTTGGAATCGGCAGCATTTTTGCCAGCGCACTCATATCTTCGCGTGGATGTCGTGGGGGGGCACCATAGAAGACACCAGCTATCACGGTGTCGCCTTGACGGAGCGACGCGCTGACGCCAGCACGTGTTTCTCGATTGCCAATCTCAATCAGCGGACTACTTATTTCGTGTCCGGGAAAGTAGCTATAGGCACCCGTCGCGTCAGTGAATTGATATGCCGCGAGCTTGAATGTTGAAGAACCTTGCTGATAAGTCGCGAATGCCGCGCGACGAAAGCCCAACTCCTGTAGGTGAGCAGATGTTTCACCATCAGGGTCTGCTGCCTCTGCAGGTGTAGCCACCGCTTGTAATTGTGTCGCCGTCCAACCGGCGAAGCTCTGCGGAAGTAATGGCTTTGGCGGGAGCTGGATGGTGGCGGAGGCGGGCTTCTGCTGCGCAGGGAGCATGGGCACTGCGGACAGAAGCAATAAGAGGATGAGGCTGCGACGCATACAAATCTGAGAGTACCACTGTGGGGAAATAGTTACTGGGCGCCGTGGGGATTGGGTTCGGGCTGGGCGGTGGCGGTGCTGGTGCGTACTCCGCTTAGGCCGTTGGCGTATTTGGCTACGCCTTTGTAGAGGGACTCGGCGACGCGCTCGCGGTAATCAGGCTGGCGGAGTTGGGAGGCGTCCTTCGGGTTGGTGACGAAGGAGATCTCGGTGAGGATAGAGGGCATGTTGGCGCCGATCAGGACGACGAAGGGGGCTTTCTTGATGCCGCGATTCTTCAGGCCAGTGTTGCCCTTCTCCAGGCCGGAGTAGAGGGAGCTTTCTACATCGAGCGCAAACTCGCGCGACTCGTCGATCTTATCTTTCAGCGTGATCTTCTTGACCAGGTCTGAGAGCTGGTAGATGGAGGACTGGGAGACGGCGTTCTCGCGGGCGGCTACTTCGAGGGCGTTGGGGTCGGAGGTGAAGTTGAGGTAGTAGGTTTCAACGCCACGGGCGGATGAGTCGCTGGAGGAGTTGGCGTGGATGGAGATGAAGAGGTCGGCCTGCGCCTTGTTGGCGATGGCGGTGCGGGTTTCGAGGGGGATGAAGGTGTCGTCAGAGCGGGTGTAGATGACTTCTACGCCGAGGTGCTGCTGCAGCATCTTGCCGAGGCGGAGGGCAACGTCGAGGACGACATCTTTCTCTTCAATGCCGCCGGCGCCGAGGGTGCCGGAGTCGTGGCCGCCGTGGCCGGCGTCGATGACGACGCGGCCGATCTTGAGGCCGAGGGCGCGGGCGAGGCTGCGCTGACCGTCGGCGGTGAGGTCGGCTGCGTGCGCGGGGGCGGCCACGTCTGCTTTGCTTTTTTTATTGCGGCGGCTGGGCGCGGACGGAGCTGTGACGGCGGCGTTATCTGGGCGCGGGGCATTGAGTTTGCCGATGAGGTCGGGCTGGGGAACGGTGGCGGCGATGGGCTGGCTGGTGGGGGCGGAGGTGGCTTTTACCTTGTCAGCGTGCTGGCTGAGACCGGCTACATCGATGTTGCTGGGGGTGCGGCGGGAGGTGGTGTTAGGGACGTTCATGGAGGGGGCGGGGCGGGCGGAAGTGCCTGATTTAGAAGGCTGTTCGGCGGCTGCGTCGAGGGCGACATCGCCCGATGGATGGGCGGTTCCGGTGCGTGCCTGGGCGGCTGCCGGGTTGTTTTGCAGAGCGGCAGCGGCGGTGATATTGGTGTCTTTTGCAGGGGCTGGCTCAGGTGAATTCTCAGGCTGGCGCACGGTGGCTCCAGGTGAATTTCTGGACGTGGGCGAGGTGGCGACGGGGAGCGAGGGGCCACCGTGGATGTCGATGATGAGGCGGTAGGGGTTGGGGAGAAGGAAGGCGGAGTATTCGGTGACGTCGTTGACGTCGAGCACGACGCGGATGACGTCGTTAGAGAACTGCGCGGCGCGGATGCGCTTGAGGAAGCCGTCGTCGGTGACGTCGAAGGTTTTGCCGGCGAGTTCGGAGGAGAGCTTAGCGCCGTGGAGGTCAAAGTAGATGCGGTCGGGGTTGGGGACGCGGGCGGCTTCGTACTTGACGGCGTCGCCGAGGTCGATGGCAACACGGGTGTAGCTCTTGGTGGACCAGTGGCGGATGCCGGTGATGAGCGCGGGCTGTTTGCGGGTGGCGGCTACATCATCAAACGATGGGAGGACTGCGGTGACGGGCGCGGAGGGTGCGGTTTCGCTGGGGGGAAGATTGACGGGTGGAGCGGTGGGCCGGGCTGGCGTTGCTGCTGCCGTTGCGGGCGGGTTGGCTGAGACTGCGCCGGAGGGCATGGGAGGCAGAGAGGATACGGCGGCGCGGGTATTCCTGCTGGGAGTTGCCGTGTTGGGGATGGGCTCTGGGATCGGGGCTGGCTTTGTGGCGGCTGCGGTTTGCGGCAGGGATTTATTGCGCTTGAGGGCGGTAAGGGCCGCCTGTGCTTGCGGGACTTTTTCGCTGCGGGGGTAGGTCTTGATCAGCTCAGTGTATTTGTCTTTCGCGGTGGCGAGGTCGTGGAGGTCGTTGGCTTCGATGGCGGCTTCGGCGAGGAGGCAGTCGGCGCGATAGTGGCTGGTGGGGTAGCCCTTGCGCAAGAATTCATACTGGCCGACGGCGGCCTGCGAGAGTTTGGGGTCGGGAAGCTGGGAGCCTGCTTCGGCGAGCAGCTCGGCGACGGCGAAGATGCTGTCTGGCGCGTGCTGGTCGGCGGGATTGGAATGGTAGATGGCGCGGAATTGGTCGAGGACGGCGTCGTAGTCGGCACGGGTGGGCTGGAGTTTTTTGGCTAATACTTCGCGGGCGGCGAGGGCTTGCTCGTAGGGAGAGAGGACGGGTGCGCGCTTGACTGCGGGTTTTGCCGGGGGCTTAGCAGCGATCTTTTTGTGGGGCTGGGCCGTGCTTTGGAGGGTGCAGGCGAGGGTGATCGCCAGCGTGAGCCGCGTGCAGTACCGCATTATTTTTAAGGGTGCCATTGAGTGCAATTATGTCCAGCCTGCACTCAGTTTAGGTTACGGGGCTGTGGTTTCCCTGTGACGAATGGACTTGTGGGGGTGAGGGTGAACCACGGGAGATTCCGGTGAGGGGGTTTGGGGATAAAACTTCAGCACGGATTGGACGGGAAAGGCGGATCAAGGCGGATTTAAAAACGGAAAGGGATTAAATGCTTCAGCACGGATTTGGAGGGAAAAAACGGATCACCACGGATCAAAACCATTAAGAAATTAATTCTTAAAGTCTTTAATCCGTGATGATCCGTTTTTTCCGTGGCATCCGTGCTGAGTTGTTTATTGGAAGAGTCCGGGAAGGAGCCTGTTTCCTTGCACAACGCGCTCGATTCGTATCACGTCCCCGTCGATCCAGAACAGGATCACATAGCGAGCGACCACGGCCAGCCATGCATCTTCGCCAATGTCAGGGCGCAGTTGGTAAAGCAATGGCCCCTGACCGATACGATCGATTTCTGCACGTATCTCGCGGATGAAGGTTACCGCGCGGCGGGGATTATCAGCCGCGATGTAGGAGGCAATCTCGTCCAGGTCGGTTTCTACGTCCAGCGAGTACTCAACGTGCATCAGTCTGTCGCACCAGCCGCATCGGCAATGGCCTGATATTTGCGTTCGAGGCGATCCATCACCTCGTCAGCTGGCACGTATGGACCGTTTTTCTCACGGGCCGCCTTCCAGACGTTGCGTAACTCATCGATACCGTTCTGTTGTAGTTGGCGCTTGTGGGTCCAGTCGCGCAGCGCCTCACGCACCACTTCGCTCGAAGATGAGTACTCACCAGCATCCACGGCCTGACGCAGTGATGCGACCATTTCAGGGGGGAGTGCGATGGAGATTTTCTGGATCGATGATGGCATAGACCCTCCGGTATGAATAATTCATACCAAGAATATCAGGATTCACAGCACTCCATCAAATTATCGAGTTGATGAGGCACCAGCGAACTACAGGGATCCTTCGACTGCGGCCACTCGCGATGAGGCTGCGAGTGGCTGCGCTCAGGATGACGGCGTTCGAAGGATTGTGACGGGATTGAGTTTGGTGGCGGTGGAAGATTTGCGCGCGCCGCGCGGCCGTCGCGGTGAAACTGCGACGCTATCCCACTCATCCCGCGATGAAACTGCGTGATGAATGGGGCACCCAGAGTGGTGGCGCTATCCCACTCATCGCAAAAAGCGCGATGAATGGGGCACCCGAATTTGTGGTTGGTTAGGCGAGGAGTGTGCCGATGACCTCTGCGGCGCTGGTTAGGGTGGCGTCTAATGCGCCGGGGTCGTTGCCGCCGGCTTCGGCGAGGTCGGGACGGCCGCCGCCTTTGCCGCCTACTTTGGCGGCGAGGAGGCCGACGAGTTTGCCGGCCTGGATACGCTTGGTCAGGTCTTTGGTGACGCCGACGATAAGAGTGACTTTGCCGTCATTGGCGGCGCCGAGGACGACGATGCCTTCGCCTAGTTTGCCGCGCAATGTGTCTACCAGGGCGCGCATCTGGTTCTTGTCGAGGCCGTCGACGCGCTGGGCGAGGAGCTTGATGCCCTTCACTTCGATGGCGGTGTCGGCTGCGTTCTCCATGGAGGAGGCGGCGGACTTCATGCGGGCGTCGTCGAGTTCGCGGCGGAGTTTTTTGAGCTCTTCTTCCTGCGCGGCGATCTTATGCTGCAGGGCTTCGGCGGGGTTCTCGTCGCTGCCGCCGGTGATGCGCGTGGCGACCTTGGCGACTTCGAAGTCGCGGCGGAACTCGGCGAGGGAGCCGGTGCCGGTGACGGCTTCTACGCGGCGGACGCCGCTGGAGACGGAGTTTTCACCGAGGAGCTTGATGAGGCCGATCTCGCCGGTGGCGCCGGTGTGGATGCCGCCGCAGAGTTCGGTGGAGAAGTCGCCGATCTTGATGACGCGGACCTTGTCGCCGTACTTTTCGCCGAAGAGGGCCATGGCGCCGTAGTCGTTGATGGCGACGTCAATGGGGACATCGACGATGGTCTGGACGGTGGTGTTGGCGAGGACCTGGGTGTTGACGATCTGCTCGATCTCGGCGAGTTCTTCCTGGGCGATGGAGGAGAAGTGGGAGAAGTCAAAGCGGAGGCGCTGCGGATTGACGAGCGAGCCGGCCTGCTTGACGTGCTTGCCGAGGACTTCGCGGAGAGCGGCGTGGAGGAGGTGGGTGCTGGTGTGGTTGCGCATGGTGGCGCGGCGGATGTCTCCGTTGACCACGGTGTCTACTGCATCGCCGAGGCCGATGGGCTGGCGGGCGATGACGCGATGGGCGAAGATGCCTTGCACGGGCTTGGTGCAGCCGAGGACTTCAGCGACGACGGTGTTGTGATCGGCAGAGTAGAGCCAGCCGGTGTCGCCGACCTGACCGCCGGAGTCGGCGTAGAAGCTGGTGGCGTCGAGGACGACTTCGGCTTCGTCACCGGGTGCGAGGGATTGGACGCCTTGCCCATCTTTGACCAGAGCGAGAACCTTGGCGCCGTCGATGCGGAGAGCGGTGTAGCCTTCGAAGTCGGTCTTGGGGAGTTCGCGGTAGACGGGGGAGGCGGTTTTTTGCGAGCCGCCTTTCCATGAGGCGCGGGCGCGGGCTTGCTCTGATTCTTTGGCGGCTTCGAAGGAGGGCATATCGAGTGGAATTCCCGCGTCGCGCGCTGCGTCCAGCATGAAATCAAGCGGAAGGCCATATGTTTCGTACAGATGGAACGCCTTATCGCCAGGGAACATTGGCTTTTTGAAACCTTCAGCCCCTTGTAAAATGAACGCCCTAGCTTTCTCATTCCAGAGTGCGTGCTTTGCTTTGTATTCTTCGGTTTCTTGCTGGCCAGAGGCTTTTAGGCTTCCCAGCTCATTCTCTAACTGATGGGTCCGCTCATATTCATTTTTCGCGGCGACGTATGGCGCGAATTCCCTTTCGAGATGGTGAAGACCAGTCTCCATTACTCTCGCAAATTGCTGTTCTTCCGCGAGGACTACTTTTGCGATGCGCTCGGCATTAATGGTGAGTTCGGGATAGGCGACCTGCATCTCGTCACGGACGGCGAGGACCATCTCATGCAGAAAAGGTTTCTGCTGCCTAAGTAGCCGCCCATGAAAAATGCCTCGGCGCATGATCTTGCGGAGGACGTAGCCGCGGCCTTCATTCGCGGGGAGGACACCATCGTTAATAAGGAAGGTGGCGGCGCGGGCGTGGTCGGCGATGATGCGGAGTGAGGCGGCGGAGCGGTCTTCGCTCACGGCAGCGTGTGCCGCGATGGAAGCCCAGGTCTCAGAAGCGAGACCTGGGGCACCCACATCTTTACCTGTAGTCACGTCCTTACCTGTACTCACACCTGTATCTGTCCCTACAGCCGCACCTGTATCCGCACCCGTACTTGAACCCGCACCCTCGGTTGCGCCCGCAGTGGTGGCGGGTTTGTAGTTTGTGAGTTGGGCGGCGCGGGCGATGAGGGGGGTGAAGAGGTCGGTCTCGTAGTTGGAGAGCTTGCCCTGGAGGACGGCGGCGACGCGTTCGAGGCCCATACCGGTGTCGATCGAGGGCTTGGGCAAGGGGGTGAGCGTGGCGGTGCCGGTTTTGGCATCGACGGCGCGGTCGAACTGCATGAAGACGAGGTTCCAGATTTCGACGTAGCGCTGGTCGTCTTCGCCGAATTTTTTCTCGGTGTTGTGTTCGGAGGCGGCGAGGCCGAGGTCGTAGAAGATCTCGGAGCAGGGGCCGCAGGGGCCGGTCTCGCCCATCTGCCAGAAGTTGTCGTGCGCGCCGAATTCAAAGATGCGCTCGGCGGGGACGCCGATGTCGAGCCAGAGCTGGTAGGCCTCGGTGTCGCGTGGGACGTTGGCGTCGCCTTCAAAGATGGTGACGTAAAGTTTTTCCTTCGGGATGGCGTACCAGTCGGGCGAGGTGAGGAGTTCCCAGGCGAAGGCGATGGCGTCGCGCTTGAAGTAGTCGCCGAAGGAGAAGTTGCCGAGCATCTCGAAGAAGGTGTGGTGGCGGCGGGTGAAGCCGACGTTTTCAAGGTCGTTGTGCTTGCCGCCGGCGCGGACGCACTTTTGCGATGTGGTGGCGCGGTGGTATTCGCGCTGCTCGGCGCCGAGGAAGACGTCTTTGAACTGGTTCATGCCCGCGTTGGTGAAGAGCAGGGTGGGATCGTTGGCGGGCACGAGGGAGGAGGAGTGGACACGGCGGTGTCCCTTCGACTCAAAAAACCGCAGGTAATCTTCGCGAATCTGGCTTCCGGAACGGAATTGCATATGTGCTAGAAGTTTATCAGCGGGAGGACCAAGACAAAACTTCAGCACGGATTGTACGGATGGAACGGATCAAGGCGGATTTGGTTCCGCGCCTCGCCCAAAGACTTAACGGTGATGACAGGATTTTGGGATTTAAGTGATTAAGTGATTTAAAGCGAGAGGCGGAAGCTATAAGGAGGGCACCCAGGTGATGCCTTCGAGGGCGCGGATGGGGTTTTTGGTGCGCTTGAGGCGGGGGAAGGTTTCGGCGTGGCGGGCCATCTCCATGGCGCTGATGAGGGCGTCGAAGGCGTCTTCGGAGGCGATGGCTTTGGCGAGGGTGGGGCGCTTGAGGGTGGCGTAGAAGATGTCGTCGCGCAGCTTGGCGCGGAGGTAGGCGCGGCGGGCTTCGGCGCTGGATTTCTTCACCGCACCGGTGAGCAGGCGGGCGTACATTTCGATGACGAGCGGCTGGGGACGCTTTGCGTTGAGCGCGGCGTTTTCGAAGGGCCAGGTGCGGAAGCCGGCTTCGTGGAGTTGCAGGAGGAAGGGGATGGCGCGCAGGGTTCCGGTGCCGACGGAGCCGGAGCCGCCGATCTGGAAGGGGGATTTGGGCGCGATGCCGCGAACCAGGGCGGCGCGGGCGGCGCTCATGCCTTCGGCGATCTTGTTCTCCATGTCGGTCAGGCGCATCATGCGGGGCATGTCCTCGCCGCAGAATTGCGGGGGCTTCTTGTGGGGCTTGCCCCAGAAGCGTTCGTCGCGGGATGTGTCGGGGGGAGTGCATTCGCGGGAGAGCCAGCGTTCGCCTTGGCCGGAGGCGACGTGACGCCAGAAGTCGAAGACGGTGGCGCAGTGGTGTTCGGCGAGGAACCAGGCGGGGTAGCTGAAGCAGCAGTCGAAGCTGACGACGAGGCGCGGGGTCTGCTTTGCTTCGGCGATGAGCCAGGAGATCCACTCTTCGCGGGTGCGGCCGGAGGTGATGGTGACGGAGGCGGGCGTCCACGTGGCGGCCACGATGTGGCGGCGCTGGCCGGAGATGTCGAGGCGGCCGGACCAGTCGATGGCGATGATCTTGTCGGGGGTGGGGGCGGGGAGCATAGCGGATCTGTGTGGGTGAAGCGGTGTTAGCGGTGGTGGTGGAAGAGGGGCTGGTTGAAGTCGAAGCGGTAGTCCACGCCGACGCTGTAGAGGTGAGGATAGAAGATGATGGTGGTGGTTTTTCCGCCGAGGTTCCAGCGCTGCACCATGACGTCGCCACGGATGCCAAATCGTGGGGTGACCATATAATTAGCACCGATGCCGCCGCTGAAGACCATGGAATCGTCGTGGGAGTATGGGCCGCTGGGGTAGATGACCGGATGGGCGAAGGTGATGGTGCCTTTGCCGACGAGGGCATAGATGTAGGGATGCAGGCGGCTGAAGTCAGCTTCTATCCGGGGGCCGATGCTGTAGGTTTTTTCGGTGACGTCGGGCCCTGGAGCGAAGACGGCGCGGAGTTCCAGCGAAGGATGCAGGTTGTAGTACGAGCGAAGGTTGAGGTCTGCTCCGAGGCTGATGCCGTTGCTGCTGGAAGGATAGTAGTGCGGCTGCACGTAGGAGTAGAGGCCGAAGAGTTGCAGACTGGCAGACTGCTGTTGGGTGGGGATTTCCTGGGCAGATGTTGTGCTACAGGCTAGACCGCAGACCAGAATGAACACCGCACCCATTGCTGCGCTTAACTTGTTTATTCGCATGCGTACCAACTTCCCGTCCTATTCTTATGATGCAAAGCGGGGAAGTGGCCGTTTGCATCCTATGAAAAGAGTTTAATGCAGGGTTTGCGAGGCTTATGCGTCCTGCAGGCGTTGAGATCCTTCTATTGAGTAGCAGTAAAATCCCCTAACGCGATTACCGTGTGGAGCCTTCCATGAATCGGAAATATTATCTGCTGGTGTTGTTGCTGCTTCCGGCTGGAACGTGTGCCGTGGCGCAGCAGGTGCTGACCGGCCAAAGTGCCTTTACCGACTATACGAAAGAAGCGCCCGGAGTGCGGCGCAAACTTACCGCGGCTGATCTGCCCAAGCCCTTTGCCACGCCCAGCGTGGATGTGCGGAATACACCGGCGGCGCGGCCGGCGAATGCGTGGCCAGCGGTTCCGAAGGGGTTCAAGGTCGAACTGTATGCTTCGGATATTCCCGCTCCCCGGCTGATCCGCACCGCACCCAATGGCGACCTGTTCGTTGCGGCCAGCGAGTCAAACCAGATCCTGGTCTTTCGCGGGGTGACCGATAAAGGCAAGCCAAAGATGATCTCCGTCTTCACCACGGAGGTGACGCAACCCTTTGGCATCAACTTCTATCCGAAGGGGCCGAATCCCAAGTATGTCTATATCGGCAATACGGATTCTGTTGTTCGATTTGCATATACGAATGGCGATCTGAAGGCTACAGGGCATGCGGAGAAGCTGGCTGATATTCCCGGTGGCGGCAGGCTGCGCGGCGGTGGGCACTGGACGCGCGATGTTGTCTTCTCGAAGGACGGCGAAAAGATGTTCGTTTCGGTGGGGTCGCACTCCAATGTGGATGATGCGGACACGCATCCGGAAGAGACGCACCGCGCGAATGTGTTGCAGTTCACGCCGGAGGGAAAGTTTGTGAAGGTGTACGCGTCGGGGATTCGCAACTGCGTGGGCGAGGCGATCCATCCGGTGACGGGCGAGCTGTGGTGTTCTACGAACGAGCGTGATGCGCTGGGCGATAACCTGGTGCCGGATTATGTGACGCACATCGAAGAAGACGGATTTTATGGCTGGCCGTGGTGGTACATGGGGCCGAACCAGGACCCGCGGCATGCGGGAAAGCATCCTGAGCTGAAGGACAAGGTGATTACGCCGGATGTGCTGCTGCAGCCGCATAATGCTTCGTTGCAGATGACGTTTCTTGAGGGGAAGCAGTTTCCGGCGCAGTACGGGGGCGATGCTTTCGCGGCGGAGCATGGGTCGTGGAACAAGAGGGTGAAGACGGGTTATGAGTTGATCCGCGTACCGATGAAGAATGGCCATGCGACGGGCGAGTATGAAGACTTCATGACGGGATTTGTGACGCCGGAGGGCAATGTGTGGGGGCGTCCAGTGGGCGTGACGGAGGGTGCGGATGGTTCGCTGTTCGTGACGGATGATGGGTCGAATAGCATCTGGCACATTGTTTATACGGGGAAGTGAAAAGGCAGGGAGTAGGGATTAGGGAGTAGGGATCAGTTAGATTTTTGGTGGGGAGAGATTTGTGTCTCTGTGGAAACCCAGGTCTCAGAAGCGAGACCTGGGGCACCCGCACCCGCCTTTTACGCGGATTCAGGGGGGGCGAAGCGTGGACGAATCCAGGTCATGTAGACCATGACGGATTCGGTCACGAAAAATATGAGGGGCTGGGCGGCGTGCTGCACGTCCCACTGGGTGACTGCCGGGAGAGCGAAGAGGCAGGAGAAAAAGTAGATCATCCAGGCGGCCTTATTTTCTTTCTCCGGCTCGCGGTATCCGTGGACGAAGGTTGGGATGGAGCCGATGAAGAGCACGCTGAGGCTGGTGATGAGTCCGTAGGTGGGGCTGAAGAACATGAGGCACAGGCCCGCCGCCGCGCCGAGGATGCAGACGATGTCGAGGCGAGACCAGCCGGAGGCTCCGAGGCGCAAGGCGAGAATGGCGACGATCCAGACGCCGAGGACGGCGCCGATGATCTGTCCATTCAGCGCGTGGGTCATCACCATGCCAACCAGGGTGATGGTGTCAATCGTTGCCCAGATGAGCCAGGTGGCTTTCGCAGGGATGGTTTGGCCGCGCAGGATGGAGCGAATATAGGGAATGAATGCGGCGAGAAAGAGTACGCCTGCGATTGCGGATGCGATGTCGTGCAAAGCCACGGCCTTGCTCCTCTGAGTGAACACCGGGCCTGCTGGCCTCTGCTTTACGGCACACATAGAACGGCCCGGAGGTGAACTCCGGGCCGTTCATTGCGGGGATGTTGTGATTCTAGACTGTTGCGGCTTCTTCTGTCTTCACTTTTACCGGGGTAAGCCAGTTATAGCGGTCGGGCTTGAGGCCGTTGAGGATGGCGAAGAACTCCGTGTGCAGCGCGGTGGTGATGGGGCCCATTTTGCCGTCGGCGACCAGGATGCGGTCGACGGAACGAAGATGATTCACCTCAACAGCGGTACCGGTGAAGAAGGCTTCGTCGGCGATGTAGACCATCTCGCGCGGGAGGGCTTGCTCTACCACTGGAATGCCGAGATCTTTCGCGATGGTGATGATGGAGTCGCGGGTGATGCCTGAGAGCACGGAGTTCGCCAGCGGCGTGGTGTAGAGGATGCCGTTGCGGATGATAAAGATGTTTTCGCCGGAGCCCTCAGAGATATAGCCGTTGACGTCCAGGCCGATGCCTTCGTCGTAGCCGTTGGTCTCGGCTTCCATGCGGATGAGCTGCGAGTTCATGTAGTTCGCGCCAGCTTTGGCGAGGGATGGCATGGTGTTGGGCGCAAGGCGGTTCCAACTGGAGACGCAGACGTTCGCGCCTTCGTTGTGCGGGATGTATTTGCCCCAGGGGAAGTTTGCGATGTACACGTCGACGGGCGACTTGAGCGGATTCACGCCGATCTCGCCGTATCCGCGGAAGGCGATGGGGCGGATGTAGCAGGGGGTGACGCCGTTGGCTTCGACAACGTCAATGATGGCGGCGTTGAGCTGCTCCAGATCGTAGCCGACCGGCATGCGGTAGATGCGGGCGGAATCGAGCAGGCGCTGCGAGTGCTCGGGAAGGCGGAAGATGGCTGCTCCATCGGGTTGCGCGTAACAGCGAATTCCTTCAAAGACCGAAGACCCATAATGCACCACGTGCGACATGACGTGGATCTGAGCATCGTCCCATGGAAGAAGCGAGCCGTTCTTCCATATGAATTTAGTTGGTGTGATTGGCACTTCGCTTTCCTCCTGTGTGGAATGAACTACGTGTATGAATTATAACGATTCTACAAACCTGCTCTGCCGAGGACATGAAGCGTTGGAATACGATGCGTTCTGTTTCTGATGTTTGTGCTGGGTGAAGCAGGGTTGCGGCTTCAGGCGTAGACGGGCTCGGCGTCTTCGATGGCATCTTCGTCTGACAGCTCGGCGCCGTAGATGGGATAGCGTGCCAAGAGCACAACAAGAGTGGCCATTGCAGCGGATTTCAGCAGGCCGTTGAGATGCAGCGTGTCGTAGAAGAGGAAGAGCTGCGGGGTGAACAGGACGGCAAAGCAGACGAGCGCGGGCAGCATGCCGGGCTGGGAATCCTGCTGCCCGGCGGCACGCACGGCGGCCAGCGTGAAGAGCGCAAATGGTATGCAGAGATGCACAAGCGTGTAGTCATACGAGACGGGCGGCAAGGCGACCATGCAGATCGTCAAAAAAAGCACGCGGTTGATGAAGGGCATGTGGCGTACGCGCAGTAGAAACAGAAGTGCTGCGCCCAGCCCGGCGACGATGACATAGCCGTGCGTGAGGAAGGTGAAGTCTTCTATCTGCCAGGGGCGGTGGATGAGTATCTGTTTGATTGCGCCGAGGAAGGAGTGATCGAACTGAATCTCACTGTGAGCCGTGGCTGCGTAGTTGGTCACAAAGCCGCTGATGCCGCTGAGCGTTCCATGAAATGCGATGCGGATGGTGGGGCCAACGAACCAGAACGACGCGAGCATTGAGAGAGCGAAGATGGTGAGCCCAACAAAGAGTTCGCGGATGTAGCGGCGCGAGAAAAAGAGGGCGAGCAGGAGGATGGGATAGAGCTTGAGCGATGCTCCAAGACCGAAGAGGACAGCGGCCAGCATGGGCCGTTCGCGCAGGAGAGCCCAGATTCCGAGCGCGGCGAGAAGCCAGATGATGAATTCAAGATTGGCGCGCTCGTAGAGAAAGAGGAATGGCCAGGAGCTGAGCGCCATGCCGGCGGCGAAGATGGTGGCGGCTCCTGCGGCAACGCCTGCGCGAACCAGTGCATTGCGGAAGAGGCAACAGGCTGCGATCCCGGAGGCGAGGACGGAACCAAGGAAGATCTGCAGTTGATAAGGCCCCATACCGTAGAGCCAGGAGAAGACGACGGCGGAGGGTGCGGGGTAGGCGAAACGCTCTTCGGAGAAGAAGAACTCGCGGGTGTGGAAGACCTGGAAGAGGTCAGAGTAGTTGAGGAAGTCGCCAAAGGCGTCCTGCGGGTCGTGCGACCAGACGCTGGCCCATTCTTCCTGCGTACAGCGGAAGTAGATGGACGCGAAGATCCAGGAGAAGACCGTGAGCGCAACGCAGGCACCACAGAGCCATCGAAAAGGGGATGGGAGGCTCCGGGCCGAATTGGACAAAGACGCTGAGCTCATTTGGGACAAGGGTCTCCAAAAAACTGGGGTCGAGGCGGGGAACATTAGCGATTGGTTCCAGTTTAGGGCCAATTTGCTGGAAATTTGCAAAATTGTTTTTGGGAGTGGTGCTGGCAGTGAAGGAGTGGATTCGTGCAGCGGAAGCTCTTTGGCGGCATAGGTGACGCGGTGAGCGTCTGGATTCTTCCCCTTCGCTACGCTCGAGGGTCAGAATGACACTTCGAAAGGTGGTTCTTAGGGATGGAGATTGTCGCCGATATGAGCGAGAAGCAGATTCCGCGCGCTGCGCTTCGGAATGACAAACAAATGGGGAGCTAAGTTGCGTGCAGCATTCGCATGCGGAGTGGCTGCTCCGCATGCGATGGAGTGAGAAGGAACTAGTGGATGAAGAAGACTGATGCTGCGATGACAAGGCCGACGATGCCGAGCACCATGCCGGAGAGCCAGAAGCTTTTGCGGCGGGTGAGCAGGGTGATGGACGCGAGCACAACGCCAATCTGCAGCATGGCTTCGCTGAGATCGTAGCGATTGGCGCGGCGTTCGGCGAGCTCGGTCTGCTCTTCCAGTGAGCGCGCGGTCTCCGATTCCTGCTTGAGGTCTTCATCCCACTTGGAGCTGTGGGCTTTATAGTCGGCCAGCTTGGCGGCGGTGGCTTTGGGGTCCGCCGAGGGGAGGAGATGGAGGAGGTCGGTGGAGAGGCTCATGTTTTCCTGACGAATCTTCTTCGCCTGGTAGAGATTCCACTGGTCGGAGGCGCGCGATTGCGCGAGTACGGCCTGGGTGTGGGAGCGATGGCCAAGGACGGTGATCATGGCTACGAGGACGGCAAGCACACTGATGGCGAGCGAGACGCCCATGCCGCCGCCCTCACTGCCTTCTTTCATCTGCTCGGTGAATTCGTGGATCTCTGTGGGTTCCATTGCCCTATCGTACCGAAGAGATGCGTATGACAGAAGAGCGTGGGAGGAAGTTTTGCGCAAGGTAAATTTCAGTGCGTATGAATGGTATTTCGGTGGGCCAGAGGGGATATCTGGCAAAACGGGGGTAAATGCAGTAATTGAGGGAAGTAATTTAAATATATTGTTATGAATAGTTTGGGTGGTAGCGAAGTGAAGTTTTCCGCAGTGATCCACAGTTCTTGGCAGTTTTTCAACAGCGCTCAACTTGCGTAACCGAGGAATGCCGGATACTCTTGGGAAGTCGCAAATGCTTCGCAGCTTGGCCGGGATGCAAAGAGGCCTGAGGAATGCGAAGCGCAGTCCAAGCGTTTGATAGGTGATGGCCCAATGGGCCCGCCAATAAACCCAAGACACTGCAAGGAAAATTCAGGGGCTCAGGCCTCGCGGCAGCCATGTGCTGTCGTCAAGATGTTTTGAAAATATGCGCTGTTGCGAGTTCTAAGGATGTGTAGATTCGTGATGCTGAAGAGAAGATAAAGATCAAAAACTTTTCTACAGAAAATCACGAAAGAAGTTGACACACGGTACGAAGTTCGATACTCTTAGAAAGTTCGCGCAAGTAGTCAGCGCCGCACGAAAGACCCTGAGTACAAGAAGCAAGCGGGTCTCACTGAACACCGGAAGCATCGAAGGTGGAGCGGCAACCAAGACAAAACAGCGCTATTCAAGTTCGAGGACGCAGACGCGAGTCTGCCCTTGATCCAAAACGACCCGCTCAGGCGGTATTCGTTAGGATCTTTGACAACATAGTTGAACGTGCCAGTCGTGAGATGATGCGAAATTTGGTTTAGTCATTCTCACTAGTTATAAACCTGTCGATCCTTTTCGGGCATCGGCAGGCGTCTGACCTTCTCCACCTCCGTGTGAGAAGCAGACAAACCAGTTTTAAACGAGAGTTTGATCCTGGCTCAGAATCAACGCTGGCGGCGTGCCTAACACATGCAAGTCGCACGAGAAAGTGGAGCAATCCATGAGTAAAGTGGCGTACGGGTGAGTAACACGTGACTTATCTACCTCCGAGTGGGGAATAACCTGGGGAAACCCGGGCTAATACCGCATAACACTTACGAGTCAAAGCAGCAATG
>DASWOP010000063.1:0-29263 GCA_036404255.1 Acidobacteriaceae bacterium
AGGGCTGCAGGTTGATAGCACGGGCAGCATCTGGCTTGCGGCTGGCACCAGCGGTAGCGTAGTCCAGATCATCGGCAGTGCCGCATCAACCTGGCCGCAGATGTCCTATGGCCACCCCGGCAAAATGCCACAATAAATCTAAAGCCCTTTCACTTTCACCCAGGTGCATCTTCGGATGCACCTCTTTTTCTCTGTGAATGATTGGTTTGGGCACAGTTTGGGCACAGAAAAACGTATCCAAAGATGCGTTGATTCCATAAACTATTGATAATCTTTGGTGCCGGGAGGGGGGGTCGAACCCCCACGAGGTTGCCCTCGGCGGATTTTGAGTCCGCTGCGTCTGCCAGTTCCACCATCCCGGCTTACTGACTGGTAGATGGTCAGTATCGCATAGCCAACGCGCTCTTTCCAACCCCGCCTTACCTGCATCCTTACATCCCTGCTCTCAGGCATCAATACGGCACGTCATCACCGGAACAGCAGCATTCCGCACTACGCTGGCGGCCACATTATCGGAGGTTAAGTGCTCGCGCGATCCCAACGGCAGCAGGATCAGCGAACTATGCATCTCTCGGCTCCGTTCGATGATCACCAGATCGGGCCGCCCAAACAGCAGCGACTGCGACACTCGCAGCCCTTCCTTGCGCAGGTAGGAAGCCACCAATTCGCAGTTGTACTGCGTATCCAGCGCCGCTTCCGGCATCGATGGCGTCTTCCTCACATCCACCACATGCAGAATATCTACCCTCGCATGCAGCAGCTTGGAAGCATTCACCGCCAGCGCAAGCGAATGCGAGTTAGCCAGAAACTCGATGGGCACCAGCAAGTCCAGGGGATCATCCTGAAACGCTGGCTTGAATGCCTCCGGTCCATAGATCATGATCGGGCAACGCAGCGACCGCAACAGCTTCTCTGCCGTAGAGCCCAGTGTGCGCCGGTCCTTAGGTCCATTGCCATACGCCCCGATCAACAGCAGATCGGCGTCCTCGTCCTCGGCGATGCCAACCAGCACGCGCGCCACATCTCCGGATCGGGTACGCTCCCGGCACTCCAATCCACCTGCAGCAACCCGCCTGCGTAACGCAGACAGATCAGCCCGCGTCTCCTTGTCCTTCAGAGCACGCTTCTCGGTGTGCAGTATGCCTTTCCGTGGAACTTCTGCGTGCGCTAGGATCAACGCTGCTTGGAACCGTCGCGAAAGAGCCATCGCGTCGGTCAATGCACGATCTGCTGCTTCAGAAAAATCGTATGCAACCACGATCTTCTTGAGCGTGGTCAGCTCTTCCTTCTTCTCGAACCGTTGGCTCAGAATCTGGGTCGCCATGGCTTCACCCCATCACTCCAGTTAGATGCATGCGAAGGCTGGCCCGGAGATCTGGGCATTCCTCCTGCGCCACGAAAATACGCTTCGCATACTCCGCTAACTGTGACTGGCATCACACCGGGATGGAAGATGTGGGCCGTGCCGACCTGGACCATCGCTGGTCCAGGTCAAACCTTAGCTCGCAATTCCCGCGTGAGGTTCTCCGTCGGCCGGCGGCTGCGGCTTAGACGGCGAGAAGCGTTCCAGCAGCGTCTTCAGGATCACGTACAGCACCGGTATAAAGATGAGATTCAGAATGGTGGAGACGATCATACCGCCAACCACTGAAGTTCCCACCGAGTGGCGGCCCAGCTTACCTGCACCCGTCGCAAATACCAGCGGCAGCACACCCAGGATGAACGCAATAGACGTCATCAGGATAGGCCGCAGCCGAAGCTCTGCAGCCAGGATCGCCGCCTCGCTAATTGATTTACCCTGTGCCCGGATCTGCTCGGCAAACTCCACAATCAAAATAGAGTTCTTTGCCGAGAGACCGATCAGCAGCACCAGCCCGATCTGCACATAGATATTGTTATCCAATCCACGCAGCGTCACCGCGCTCAGTGCACCCAGTACGGCCATGGGGACCGCCAGCAGAATAATAAAGGGCAGCGCAAAGCTTTCGTACTGCGCTGAAAGCGTGAGATACACAACCAGAATGCCCAGGCCGAAGATCAGCGCGGCCTTGCCGCTCGATTCGATCTCTTCCAGCGCCAGCCCAGACCACTCAAAGGTCATGCCCTGCATCTTGTTCTTCGTCGCCACCTTCTCCATCTCGGCGAATCCCTCGCTCGTGCTATACCCTGGTGCAGACGAGCCCATAATCTCCGCGGAACGGAAGAGATTGTAATGCGAGATCACCTGCGGTCCGGAAGACTCCTCAACCGAGACCAGGTTATCGAGCGAAACCATCTCACCCGCCGTAGACCGTACGTAAAACTGACGCAAATTCTTGGCTGTCTCGCGGAATTGCTGATCCGCCTGCACATACACACGGTAGGATCGATTGTTGTAATCAAAGTCATTCACATACTGCGATCCCATGAAGACGCCAAGCGTGTCTGAGATCTGCGTAAGCGGAATCCCCAGGCTCTTTGCCTTCTCGCGGTCAATTCTAACCAGAATTAACGGATCACTCGCGGTAAACCCCGTGTAGAGTCCGGTCAACAGTTTGTCAGTGCGGCCTGCGCCCACAATCGAATGAGCCACGCGATCCAGGTCGGCGAGCGTATTGTGTCCGCTATCCTGCAGTTCGAACTGGAAGCCGCCAAAGTTGCCGATGCCATTGATCGCCGGCGGTTCAAACGCGGCAATAATGCCGCCCGGAATCTGGAATAACTGCGGCGTTAAAGCCGCCACAATCTCCGAGGCAGAGTGTCCCTTCCCTTTTCGCTTATCCTGCGGCTTCAGCGAAACGAAGATAATACCCTGGTTCGCCGACGCACCGTTGAAACCAAAACCCATAGCCGAGAAGGAGGAAGCTATATCGGAATTCTTGGCTAGAACTGCCTGCGCCTCATCGCCAAGATGCGTGGTATAGGCCAGCGATGCACCCTGCGGGGCCAGCACCTGCATCATGAAGTAGCCCTGATCCTCTGAGGGAACGAATGCGGTCGGCACTGTGTTGTACATATAAAGCGTACCGCCCAGGCCGACGAGAAACAGCAGCGCCACAATCGCCTTGTGTCGCAGAACCGAGTGAATCAGCGATGCATACCACGTGCTGGTGCGCTTGATGCTTTTATCAATCGCGCCCAGAATACCGCCATGGTGCTTCTCCTGGCGTAGCAGAATGGCTGCCAGAGCGGGTGAAAGCGTCAGTGCGTTGAATGCAGAGATTGCAATGGAAAATGCGATCGTCAGCGAAAACTGCTTATAGAGAATACCCGATGTCCCCGGAAAGAACGAGACCGGAACGAACACCGAGATTAGCACCAGCGAGGTCGCAATCACGGCGCTGGTGACTTCGCCCATGGCTACGGATGTAGCCTTATGCGCATCATGCATCCCCTCGGTGATATGGCGCTGCACGTTCTCGATCACAACGATCGCGTCATCCACCACCAGGCCTGTTGCCAGAGTGATGCCGAAGAGCGTCAGTGAATTAATGGAGAACCCAAAGGCACTGATAAAGAAAAACGTTCCGATCAGGGATACCGGAATGGTAATCGCCGGAATAATCGTCGCGCGCCAATCCTGCAGGAACAGGAAAATCACCACAATCACAATGAGGATGGCTTCTATCAGTGTCCAGATCACTTCACGGATGGAATCACCCACCACAGTCGTGGTATCAAACGCCACTACATAGTGCAGGCCCGGCGGGAATGTCTTGGCTAGCTCGTCCAGCGCACCCTTTGCCTTCTTGTCCACCTCCAGCGAGTTGGCGTTGCTGAGTTGTTGCACGCCCAGGCCGACTGCGGGATAGCCACTGAAATTAAGCTGGGTGGCGTAGCTCTCTGCGCCAACCTCAGCGCGTCCCACATCCGAGAGGTGTACCAGCCCACCGGCCGTATTCTTCAGAATGATATTGCCGAACTGTTGCGGATCGGTAAGCCGGCCCACAACGTTCACCGTAATCTGAAAATTCTGCTGTTTGTCCGTCGGTGGCTGCCCTGCAGCACCTGCGGGGATTTCTACGTTCTGCTCCTGCAGCGCAGACACCACGTCCGAGGCGGTCAACTGGCGCGCCGCCAACCGCACCGGATCCAGCCATATGCGCATCGCATACTTGCGCTCGCCAAAGATCAGGACGTCGCCCACTCCAGAGACGCGCTTGAGGGCGTCTTTGACATAGACATCAATATAGTTGCTGATGAAATCCTGCGAGTACTTGTTGTCATCCGCATAAAAACCAGCGGCAAACACAAAGTTCGGATTCGCCTTGGTAATGGTGACGCCGGTTGAGTTCACCGCGCCGGGCAAACGTCCCTGCGCCGTGGCCACTCGATTCTGAACGTCCACCGCCGCGATGTTCAGGTCATAGCCGGTCTTAAAAGTAATGGTAATGGAGCTGCTGCCGTCGTTACCGCTCGACGACGTCATGTAGCGCATGCCTTCTACGCCATTGATGCTCTGCTCCAGGATGGTGGTTACGTCGTGCTCCACCGCCTGCGCGTTCGCGCCAATATAGACGCTGCTCACGGTCACCTGCGGCGGCGCAAGGTTGGGATACAGTGCAATCGGCAGTCCAGGAATTACAACCGCGCCGGCAAGCACAATCAGCAGCGCGCAAACGCTGGCAAAGATGGGCCTCTTAATGAAGAAGTCTACAAACACGCGTTGAACCCTTTCGTGCGCCTTGCTCGTGCTAAGGCGTTATCCCAGTGGCTGTACGGGAACGCCGTCAGCCAGGAATTGAATTCCGGAGATAATGACCTTATCTCCGGCGTTAAGACCGCTCAGCACGGGATAGTTATTGCCGATCGTATCGCCCAGCACCACCGGCACCTGACGGCAGATAAATCCCTTGTCCTTGGGCTGCGCTACATACACAAATGCCTGTCCGCCAATGCGGGTCACAGCCAGCACCGGCACAGTCGTCTTCGGAGATGTACTCCACACAATGCGAGCCTTCACTAACTGCGAATTGCGTAGCATCGCCAGCGTGCGCGGTACTTCCGCCTTGGCCAGAATCGACTGCAGCCCGTTATCCACCTGCGGAGAGATAAAGCTGATCGTCGACTTCGCCAGCACCTGGTCGCCATTGCCCCCAGAGCTCAGAATCTCCACTGGCAAACCCATATGGATGTCGGTGGCCCGCTCCGCCGGAATATAGATATAGGCTTCCAACTCGGCATTCTCATCCACCGTCGTTAACAGAGTGGTCACCTGCACATAGTCACCCACGTGCACCGGTATATCGCCCACAATCCCGGCAAATGGAGCTCGAATCTGGTAGTAGGCCAGCTGCTCTTTCTGCGTCTGGGTCTGTGCGACCGCCGCGCTGTAATCGCCTTTGGAGTTAGCAAAGGCCTGCTCGGCATTATCCAGCGCATCCTTCGATGTGATGCCTTCGGCATAAAGCTTGCGCTGCCGTTCGACCTCGATCTTGTTGAATTCATATACGGCATTCTTCTGCGCCTGGGTTCCCTGCTGCTGTTGCAGCGTGGCGACCTGCTTCAGGGGATCAATCGTCATCAGCACCTGCCCGGCGCGCACTGCATCGCCGGATTTCACCAGGATGCGCGTCAGATGGCCCTCCACCTGCGGCTGCAACGTGGCGGAACGGCGTGACTTGATGGTTGAGACGTAGGTATCGCTCTGCGGCACCGGGTTCATGGTAACGGGCGCCACCTGCACGGGCATGGGCCCCTGCTGTGGTGCAGGCGCGCTCTTCCGGCAGCCACTCAATGCAAAAAGCGACCCCGCCAACAGCGCGCAGGCTATGGCCTTATGTTCCAAACGTGAATTCAAGTTGCTTGCTCCCTGGATCACGCGGTGCACTCGAATGCTCTCCGCGGCGTCTGATTGAATCAGTAAAGATCAGTTTACTGCTATATCCCTTACTTCACTTGAGATTGCTGATGTTGATTCGATTCCCCGGCTTCCTCAGGGATGCTAAATTTCCAGCTCTAAATTTCGAATTATGGTTTGGATCTCCAGCGAGACAGATTCCCACCGTCCCGCGTTGACCGAGGGCTAACTCTATCGTTATACTCAACAAGTGGAAGCGGGAGTAGCTCAGTGGTAGAGTGCTTCCTTGCCAAGGAAGATGTCGCCGGTTCGACCCCGGTCTCCCGCTCCAAACATAGCCTTTTTGCGATACACTCTCCAGGACAACAGGGCTGATTGCAGGTCGTTCCCTCCCGGGGAACGCATAGGCCCAACTGAGGCGCGGTACCCAAGTGGTAAGGGAGAGGTCTGCAAAACCTTTATGCGTCGGTTCGATCCCGACCCGCGCCTCCATATTTCTCAATTACATAGCGCACATCAAAAGAAAGTCCCCATCTCGCGTGTGGGTATTTTGTGGGGAGCCTTTGCATTTTGAGGCACTTTCCGGCGCTAAGCGGCTCTTGCTTCTCTTCCCTGCTCTTGCCACTCAAACTCCGCAATCTGTTGCATCGCATTGAACGCCTCTAGCTTCTCCATTGCGTTCGACTGGTGCGCTTGTGTCGGACGGATGCGCATAGCGCAGCACCATCTGGATTCTGGAGTGTCCAAGCATCGCTGCTAGAGTCACTAGGTCAATGCCGGACATTGCCGCTCGGTGGCCCATGCGTGGCGGAGGTCATAGAGGCGGAATGGTGCAAACTTGCTGACCTTCACAGCGCGGTTATGGACGGTATTCACCTTCGGGATGGGACGCTTGGAATCGGATTCGCGGTTAGTCTCTGAGTTGAGCCTGGAGAAGCTGGTGCTGAAGGACATCGTCTCGGGAAACTTCTAAGCCCTGAACGACGGCATTGTATGGTGATCCATGCGCGGGATGAGCATGGGATGTGCTGCTCCCCGCGCTGGTAGCGCTTCCGTAGCAAGCTAAACAACGGCTCGTCGCTTTCGGACTACCTTTCACTGCCCGTACAATTTAGAGTAAGAGTAGCTCAACGTATCTTCCCCAGGAGAATCGTGCCCCGTTTACTCCGCTGCTTTGTCGCTCTTATGTTCGCCGCCACTCTCACTTGTACTCCAACCGGAACAGACGTCGCTGGGAGACGTTCCCAATGGAACCCCGATGACTGTCTATCTGCCCGGTGGACTATCATACGGATTCAAGGTGGGTGATATTAGCAATCCGTCGACACCACGTCGCGTAACCTGGGTTGCGGTAAAGCACGGGGCATAGATTAATACAGGACTTCATGCACTGGCAGGGTTCGATTATCTCTACGATGAAGAAGGCGGGTATCTCGGCTTGCGACCGCGGCGATAGCTCAGCACGCTAATCTCTATCGGTACAAAGTAAAGGCGGCAGAGAGCTATCTCTGCCGCCTTTGTCTTTTCTACGAAATTGCCTTCATTAGTTAGTAAGGAATAACGCCAAAGCGACCTGCAGCGAGAAGAGGCCAGGTAGGAGCAGCTGTCCCGAGGGTTTGCGTCAGAGTATTTCCTGCCGATTCTGTGAGCCAGATAGAACCTGTGCTATCGATTGCTGCCTGTCGCGGATTGCTAATGGAAAGACCTGTATTGACAGCGGAACTCGTACTGCCGGCGGCGCAGGTACTGCCGGTAACAAAGCAGGAGGTGAATCCGTTTGTGGGTTCAGAGACCAGTGTAGAGGTGACGGTGTTGTAGGCGGCAAGGCCGTAGTTAGCATGCGTAGCAGTATTAGCGTTGTACTCGGGAATCCAGAGGACATTATTACCATCCATCGCTATACCTTCTGGTAGTCCAGCACCGACGTTGATGATGGGTGTGCTGACGGTATCTGAAGTAGCAACTGAAGAGGTATATCCAAGGGTGATCTTGCAGATACCTGGTGCAGTGGCACCTATCGTCGAGACATAGGCAACTTTGCCCGAATCAAAGGCAGTCGTGTAGGGATTGGTGTTGCAATTGGGCGAGATCGCAGGCAGGAGCTTGGGATGGTTATATGGCGCTGTGCCTGCGAGGGTGGAATTGTCATACGCCGGGACCGTAGCGGGCGTGGCAGCATAAGCATTGGTCAAAATGCCAACAGCAGTTCCAGGGTTAGTCGTGTTGCCCTGAACAGCTATCCACACGTTCTGATCCGAATCCAGAATCACCCCCAAATTATTCGCTCCGGTGGAAGCCGATACCTGGGTGAAACCTCCATTGCTATAAGTGTTCTTGTTTCCGGTAAGGGATGCAGGTGTATAGCTGCCAACAGTGCCGCCGTATTGCAGCCAGTCGAGATTACCTACGCCATTAGTGGCATAACTGACCCAGACATTATTACGACGGTCTACAGCCAGGTAATAGGGATAGCTGATCTGGGTAGTATGCCCGAGCGTTGCTTCATATGTTCCGGTATTGGAGAACTCGAACGTCCCGGCACTGGCACTCGCTGTTTGATTGGTGACGAAGATGTTGCCGAGAGCGTCGGCGACAATACCTTGCGGATTGGCAAGTAGCGTAGTTCCGCCATCAATGGAGAAGGGGAAACCACCAACTCCGGACTTGAAAGAGCCATTGCTAGTAAGAGCAGCGATTGTATTTGTGCCCTGATTGCTGGTATAGACTTCATCGTTCGCATCCAGCGTCAAATAATACGGCGTGCTTATACCTCCGCCGCCATAGACAATGGTGAGCGTCCAGTCCGGCGGGGCCTGCGAGAGCGCCGGGCCATAAGCTTGAGACTGCGCGGTCTGGAAATTAAGCAAGTTGGAGACGTTGGAGGCGCTGGAGTAGGGGTTCTTCGCGAGGTTCAGCACAGCCTGCAGTGTGTTGGTTGGCGTGACGCTTGCAATAGACGGTGTGTAGCTGAAGAGTTGACCACAGTTTGTAGTTCCAGTACTACTGACGCCAATGGAGTTAACACAGAGTTGTAATGCGTTGGCGATACTGTTAATCTCCGCCACAGGAATGATTCCCGTGGCACCGGTTACACCGGTGGTTACGCTGGCATTGGCTTGGCCCGTGGTGGTTGAGACAAGATTCTCGAAGTTGAGCACTGCATGGTATAAGCCATTAGCTACGATCGATTCCACACCGGTGGTGGAGTTGAAGGTGGCGCTGCCATTGCACGCCGTTCCGGTGCAGCTCTCGTACGCGGAGGAAGTAGCGTTCCAGGCGACGGTGCCATCGGAAAAATTATTATTCGCCGGCGCGCTAATATTTACGGTGAAGGGTGATGCCGTTCCACTCACGGTCATGAAGTTGCCGAGCGTATAAGCGGCTGCAACCGTGGTAACTTCATCGACGAAGACCGGCGTCGGGCCTGTATAAGTTTCTCCATCTCCGGCATAAAGACTGGAACATGGGCCGAGGACTGACATCAGTAGCAAATTGGGGTTATTGCTAGCTGCGCCGGAGTTTCCGCCGCTGATGGTAATGTAGGCGTACTGGCCAGCGGGACAGCCGGCAACATAGTGGCCTGCGGCAAATTGGAAGGCGCCATTAGCATCCGTGTCGTACCCGTCGCCGAAGCTGCCATCCTGGGAGTTTGCCTCGGCCAGAAAGAGTCCAGGCTGTCCGTAGCCATAGTTATTGGATGAAGTGGGAGCGGTAATACTCTGAGTGGCGTACATCTTGACGATTGCGCCCTTGACCGGTTGCATACCCCCGTGGACGATGCCCTGAATATTACCTGGCGCATAACTGCCCGGCACATCGGATGTAGGAGAAGCAATTTTTCCTATGCCGCAACCAGCGAGAACAAATGAGGCGATCAGGGAGAAGGTAATTGGGATAGCTTGTGACAATTTCATGAAATAGACCCTCCAAATAATTAAACGGGCGGTTCACACCACTTATGAATAGATATAGGTATGCGGACATATGCGCCGCATAGTGATCCAAATTACTTATTGGCTGCTTGTGCCTTGAACGGAGATCGTAACCGGCATCGTATAGCTGGTGGTACCGTCTGTGAACGTAATAGGCATAGAGTATGTGCCCTTCGGGGCTGTCGGTAGAGACGTTCCGCTGCAGCCGCTCAAACTCGTTACCCCAAGCGCGCCCGCCAGAACTATCGCAACCAATACCAGCCGCATCCAGGTCTGCATTGCTTTGCGGCGCAAGCCGAATAGCGCAAGTCCAATCCCAGGGAAACCGAATGCAGCCAGTAGCGGCAGCGTCATACGATTCAATGAGGACTGTGACTGCGTATAGATAACAACTCCCGTGGAAACTGTATTGTTCGCGCCTGTAAAGACGGTGCTTGCGGGCGAGGCAACACAGTAGAATCCAGCCGGTAGGCCAGCCAAATTACAAGAAGGGGTTACCGTGCCTGCATATCCTCCCATGGATTGCACACTGAAGGTTATCGTAGCCTTCGAGCCCTGCGGAATCGCGATGCCAACGGAGTATCCGGTCGATGCACTCCCAATAATGTCTTCTACTGGTGCGGTCGGCGTGACTACGAAGGCAGGTCCAGTCACGATTACACTTGCACTCGCGGCTGCGGTTGAGGATGCATAGTAGGTATCGTTTGCAAACGTGGCTTTGATCACATGAGTCCCAATTGCGAGCGTCGAACTAGAGTAGGTCGCCACACCCGTAGTGGCATCCACCGCAACCGGCCCATACGTG
Organism: Acidobacteriaceae bacterium; assembly: GCA_036404255.1. Classification (GTDB taxonomy): domain Bacteria; phylum Acidobacteriota; class Terriglobia; order Terriglobales; family Acidobacteriaceae; genus JARLFX01. The sequence goes on from DASWOP010000063.1 coordinate 10,517, forward strand.
AGCACGGTCGTTGTGCTGCCGCCAACCGGTGTGAAGCTATCACTGAAGGTCACGCCGCCGCTGTAGTTCAGTCCCGGCTGCATGCCGCTAACGGTTGCCGTCAGTTGTACCTGCTGGTTTAGATTTGCCAGGCTTGGTGTTACTGTGAGCTGCGTTGTGGAGGGGAGAGCTGCCACAACTACCGTGGCCGGCGTTGGGGAGGAATATGCGCCAAAGTTGGCGTCGCCCATGTAGGCAGCGGTGATGGCATTCGTTCCCGCGCCCAGCGTACTGACGCTGCAGCTAAAAGTACCACTCGCGGCAAGCGTTGTCGTAGAACAAACGGTCGTCGTCGTGGTGCCGACCTTGGCAATAATGTTGAGCGTACCGGTCGGCGTGGCTAGAGTGGAGCTGACATGCGCCGTAAGCGTAGTCGATGCGCCCGCCGTAATGGAAGTCGGTGACGCAGTGATAGTGATGGTCGGTACCGGCTTGGAGGCAACAGTCAACGTCGATACCGATGTTGCCGGTACAAAGAGCGCATTCACTCCAGTCGCGCCGGGATAGCTTACCGTAATGCTCACGGTTCCAGCACTCTGCGCAGGAAGCGTAACCGTTGCGGTGCCAGCCGAATCCAACGCCGCAGAACCGAAGGGCGTACTGTTGCCCGTAATAGAGAACGCCACCGTGCCGGAGGTGACGGGCGTTGTCCCATTTACCAGCGTCGCAGTAATCTGTGCCGCGTTCCCAGCGTAAAGGGAGACAGGGTTCGTCGTTACCGTAATTGCCACGCCTGTTTCCACTACGCTCGCATACATCGTATGTACGGAGCCAGCAGAGAGGAGGGAGTTATCCGTAGTGGTAACCGAGCCGGTATAGGTGCCTGCGCTCGTTGCAGTCGCAGCTACACCGATCTGGCAACTCGCGCCCGATGCAAGTGAAATATTGCTGGTGATAGACGGAACTGTGAGCGAGGTCGGTAAAGCAGGCTGGCACTCATTAATGCCGGCCCACGTCTTTGCCGGACTCAGGAATCCGAAGGAGGCTGTTGGATTATTATCGCTCGATGCATTGTCCGTAGTAATAACTAACGATGAGCCGGGTGTGCCGATATTTGTCTCAATAAAACCATAAACACCGCTCACCGCATTGGCCGCACCGGAAGGCACTGTAAATCTGTCGGTCGCACCTCCTGCTGCCACAGATGCCGCCGCCTGCGGCGAGTCCATCGCCACGGCAGCGCGCAGACGATAAGCACCATCGTCGACGAAGTACACGTCGCCCGCGCTGCTAAGCGCCATCCCCCATGGTGAGTACAACTCGCTTCCGGTACCGTTGACGACAGCTTTCACGTTTGGCTTACCGAGAATGGTCGTAATATAGCCAGTCGACGCGGAAATTCGGCGAATCGTCTGGTTTAGCTCGTCCGCTACGAGAATATCGCCCGCCGCATCGAGAGCGATCTGGTATGGACCGACGAAATGTGAAGAGGTCGCCACCACACCCTCTTCCACAGTACCGCCGGGCAAAACACCACCAGCAGTACTACCCGCAATCGTATACATATAGCCAGGCTGTGCGGTAACTCCGGGGTTTGTCGCTGCAATTAGCGCCGCCAGCGGATTGGGATTTGCGGCTGTGCCGTTGTAGATCACACGGACGCGTGCTACCGCCAACGGCATCGTAGAGGTCGACGTTACCGTGCCATAGGTCTTGTCGCTGAAATAGACATTCCCATATTTGTCTACTCTCACGCCATAACTCGCCTGTACGCCTGCGCCTGTTGCTGTTGCTAGACCACCGTCACCGTCAGAGGTCGCAGCATTTCCCGCGATGGTGTAAACATAGCCTGTCGTAGGCGCAGTAACCGTAAGGTTCTCCAGCGTTATGAGCTGAGCTGCGAGAGGGCCGCCGTTGTAGATAATTCGAATACGCCCCGATGTGGGGGCGGCAGCACCGAAGCTCGAAAAATAGATATCACCATCTGTATCAACAAAGACATCACTGGGGTTGATCACCTCCGCGCTGGCCGCCAAGCCGCCATCGCCGGTATTCCCTCCTGTGCCATTGCCAATGATGTTGTAGATATAACCCGGCGTTGGCTGAGACGTCGCCCCCGCACAACTCATCGCCCCTGTAGCCAGACCAAAGACCGTGGGATTCTCAATCTGGATCAGGCAGGCCATACTTGCTCCGCCCTGAAAAATCACACGGATGCGGCTGCCGCTGTCGGGCAGAAATATATTTCCAAACGCATCAACGAACACACTCAGCGGGATAACTTTTCCGCTGGTCGCCAGCGTATTGGTTGCGATGGTAGTACCCGTAGTGCCTACACCGGCTAGGTTATAGATATAACCGACGATTGGCTGTGAAGTCGCGTCGGCACAGCCCTTGGTCCCTGATGCTCCGAAGAGTGCAGGCGTCTCGGTTATGATCAAACACGCCAGTTGCGGATTTGCAGTCTGATAGACAACATCGACATAGTCATAACCGGTATCGGCGATGTACACGTTATCTGATGCATCGACAAAGATATTTCGCGACAAATATAAAATACCCTGACTAGCCGGTACGCCAAAAACCGGCGACAAGGTGGAGGTACCGGACCGCCCCACCACCGTATAAGTGTAGGAAGGGTCTATATGCACAAGAGGTCCAGTTGCGTAACCAGTCAATCCAAATGTATACACCTGTCCACCGAGCGTAACTGTCAGCGGCTGCGAACGTTGTCCCGGATAGTAAGGCGAGAACGTTACGGTAAACGAACATATTGAACCTGCGGCAACTGTCGTCGTACCATCCACTGCACAGCCGGTCACCGCACCAGGAGTGAACTCCGCGTGGCCATTCGCCGAAACCGGAGCGCCAATCGTCAAGGTGCCGATCTGATTGATCAGCAATTGCACATCAACCGTGGACTTCCCGCCACCAACCGCTGCATTCGAGAAAGTTATCGGGCCGGAGGATGCGGGAAGAACCTGCGTGACGGGCGCGACGCTGGAAAGAGCTCGAGCAGTCATGGCAGTAAGGAAACAAACACAGAGAAGAGCAAAAACTACGCGGCGGCGGTGGTTCAACATCGAGTAAGACCAACCTTCCTGAGACAAGTACGTTGCCGAGTTATGCGGACTATAAGGTATGGTTATCCTGCTAATGTGCGCATGTGAGCGAGCCAATTCTGAACTATGCGGTTTTTGGTGTGCAGTTTTACGAGGCGTCGAGATTCGAGAATACGTGTGCGAATAAGAGACCGCAAGAAAAAAATCTTTTTCTAACACTCTCTTGCCTCATGTGGCCGATTATCGATTGTCTTAGGAGAATTCTCTTAAGTTTGTATTGATCCATCCCTCATTGAGTGCTACCTTCACTCAACGCAAGAATATTTAATGTGGCATCGATACGGGCGGATTAGCACCGCTCTCCATAAGTTCCAATCCTTAAATCAGGCAACTTTTGATCGCTTCTTTCAACAAAGGAAGGTCCTTGCTCTCCATGTCTTCTGCATTTCGTGTTTGTCGCACCCAGCCCTCTGCCTTTGCCCTCGCATGTATTTTCACCTCGCTCGTGATAGCAGTTACGCTACTGCATCCCTTAGGGTTATTAGCACAATCGGCCGACACCGCCGGTCTGGAAATCTATGTGCACGATGTTAGAGGGGGCATGCTTGCAAATGCGAAGCTGCACTTGGTGCAGCAGGAGCAGAACATCACCCGCGATGCTGTAACTGACAAGAATGGACATTACCGGTTCACTGCACTTCCCGTCGGAGATTACGTTCTTGCAATCGACAAGGAAGGTTTCAAGTCAACGGTTACCTCCGGCATTACGCTCTCGGTTTCGCAAATGTCTACAATGAATCTTCCGCTCAGTGTCGCCGGTGATATCTCGCAAGTGACCGTCACTACGGAAGTGCCCATCATTGATACGGACCGTACCACCATCGGCCAGACCCTCTCTACGGAAGAGATTGAAACCCTCCTTCAGATAGCCGCAGCTTTGTCGACTTTGCTCTCACCGTGCCTGGCATCTCCGCCAATGCATCGGGTGGTCAGGGCAGTGGTCTCTCCGCCAATGGCGGACGTCAACGCTCCAACTCTGTGCTCGTTGACGGCGTAGAGAACAACGACATCCTCAACGGCACCATACGCCAAACAATCTCGCTCGACGCTATTTCACAGTTTCAGGTTATGACCAACCAATTTCTGCCTGAATACGGCCAGGCCGCTGGCGCCATCATCAATCTCATCACAAAGAGCGGCACTGAACGGGTCCACGGCGACATCTACTACTTCGTCCGCAATCCCGCGCTGAATGCAAAGAGCGGTTGTAACGCTGACGGTACCCACTGCTCCGCTACTGGCTTCTACCGCAACGATTTCGGCGCCACGTTAGGCGGTCCCATCTACAAGGACAAGACCTTTCTCTTCGCTTCCGGAGAGTACATAGGCCAGTCCTCCAAGAGTGCCACCTTTATTACACAGAATTCCGTTCCTTGGGTAAACCTGGCATTGGCCTCAAACTACGTAGTCGGAACCAGCGTCAAGAGTGTCGACGATGGAGGTGTCTATAATTCGTTCCCAGAGACGCTCGCATCCATCCGTATCGACCACACCATCAATGATCGCAACACGCTGCTCTATCGCTTCCTTTACGCTCACTACAATAATGCCAACCCGTCCATTGACAGCAATAATGGCGGCTATAGCGACTATTCGAATTATGGCAGGGACAACCTGCAGGCCTACAGTATGATGGGCGAGTGGACGCACATCTTTTCACCGGCACTACTCAACGAGGCACACTTCCAATTTGCACCGCAGAATCTGGTGCAGTTGCCCAATGCCAGTGGCCCCACCATCAACGTCAGTTCCGATATTGAGTTCGGCCCCAATACCGTCTTCCCCACCTATCTCAACGAGACGCATTATGAGTGGATCGATGCGCTCACCTGGATAAAGGCCAACCACCTCTTTAAGTTCGGCACCGATGAAGAGTACATCCGTTCCTACACTTCATATCCTGCTTATTTTTCCGGTTACTTCTCCTTTTCAAACGTATGTGTAGCTAACGCTACAAATCCGCTTGACCCCACAGGCCCCAAGATTTGCCCGGCTGCCATACCTGCAAATTTTCCCCAGACTTGTAGTGCGTCGAGCGTATCTACCTTCTCATGCGGCTTCCCCTATGAATTTATTCAGTCCTTTGGCAACCCGGCAATTCACCTCAATGACAAGCTCCTCTCTTTCTACGCACAAGACCAGTGGAAACTTACACCACGTTTAAGCCTGAACTATGGTCTCCGTTATGATCTCGACTTCCAGCCGCAAGGCTACAACCTGAACATGAGCGATCCGGTTCAGGCCCCGCTGCCCAAGGGGATTCCACGCGACTACAACAACTTTGCCCCCCGTATCGGTTTTGCGTGGTCACTTGACAGAAAAGGTGACACTGTTCTGCGTGGCGGCTATGGCATGTTCTACGACAAGATTTTCCTCATTCTCGGTCGTGACGTTCTGCTCTCGCGCATTTCGCTTGAGGAGTTAGATCCCTCCACCGCTACACCAGCTCAAATGATGGCCCAGTGGAAGCAAGGGCCATATCCGATGACATACAACTACCCATCGTCCACGATTGCGAACAGCCTTCCTCCTTCGATCGATACCATTACAGCGAAGCTGCCCATCCCAGTTACGCACCAGGCGACACTCTTCGTCGATCACGCTCTCACCAAAGATTGGGAGCTCGAAGTGGGAGGGGTCTTTACCTCCGGTCAACATCTGCTGCGCTCGAACAATACCAATCTGGCGCCGCCTGTGATTCTTACTCTGGCCAATACAGGCGTACTTGGGGGCCCGGCGCTATCAACTGCAAATCCTCCCAAGAATACCTCGCAGGACTATAGCCGGCCATACTTCGGCGGCTCACGCATCAACTCTAGCTACAACAACATTACGGCGTATGGTTCCTACGGGCACTCCACCTACAGCGCCCTGCGTTCTTCCTTGGTGCATCGTGTCAGCCATGGCTTAACGCTCCGCGCAAGCTATATCTGGTCGAAGGCAATTGACGATGGCTCCGATTTCACCGTTGAGCCCTCCAATCCGTATTATCCGCAGGGCGATAAGGGACTCAGCACGCAGGACCAACGCAATCTCTTCATTGGTTCTACTGTCTACAGATTCCCCTACACCATGCATCGCCGTAGAAATTCTCCGATGCGTTGGGTCTTAGGCAGTTGGACCGGGTCGATTATCTTCATCCAGGGAAGTGGCCGGCCGAGGAACATTACTACAGGCACAGACTCCAATGACGATGGCTCCGCAACGGATCGTCCCTTCATCAACGGAACGAATGGTGTCTGCACATACGATGCAGTAGCATGTCCCAATGCTGGCGCAACACCCATCATGGCGTCACGCAATTCCTTCCGCGGTCCACGTCAGGTCAATAACCAGGCCCGCTTGCAGAAGGACCTTCTTCTGCCGCGCAATTCCCGGCTCACATTCACAGCGGAAGCATTCAACGCGATCAATCATCCTGCAGTTGCCTCCCTCAATAGCTATTGGGGCAACAGCGTTGCTCCCAGCAGCAGCTTCGGTACCGTCCAAACCATTGTTGCGCCACGGTCCTTTCAACTCGGCATGAAGTATAAGTTCTAGACCCCATAAGGGGAGAGACCAATAATGCACGTCCTCCTCATATGTATCACTTCCCGGCTGGAGTGAACCCTGCTCTGCCATTTAGGAGAACCAATGCGCCGCCTGCTGCACTGTTCTGGGTTTGCTCTGCTTCTCTTTTTTGCGCCTGGAATGCCAACACTGCACTCGCAGACTTCTGTGTTGCCGGCACAGGAGTCTGTTACAGCCGCCACTGCGAGTGCGTCCTGTTGCGGCATCATCACACCAGAGGGCAGGCGCATGCTTGCATTGCTGGATAGCATGGACGTGGAGCATCACTGGCTCAATCACGAGCACGTCGACTGGGTTACAGGAAATCAAGACAGGCCAGATGGCTACACTGGGTCCGACAAGTCTTCCCACTGTAGCGCCTTCGCCGCCGCGGTGGGACTGAAGCTGAATGTGTATATCTTGCGTCCACCGGAGCATAAGCTTACATTTCTGGCAAGCGCCCAGGGCGAGTGGCTCGCATCAAAGACCGCAATAGATGCTGGCTGGAGCAATATCCCAGATCCAGCGCGCGCGCAGCATCTGGCCAACCTCGGTGCATTTGTGGTGGTCGATTACGTCAGTCCCGACCCGCACACTCCCGGGCACATAGCCATTATCCGGCCATCGGAAAAGACCGCCGCGCAACTCGCTCACGACGGCCCGGAGATCACGCAATCCGGCGCAACGAATTACAAAGACTATGTTGCCGCGAAGGCCTTCATGCACCATCCCGGCGCGTGGCCTAATGAGGTGCGCTACTACTCGCACCCAGTGCAATGGTCCGGCATTGTCCCAGCGGCTTCCACAACACACTGAATTCAGCCGCCTTAGAAATTGAAGGGAGTTTCCTTGATGCGTTTTCGCTCTGCGGGCTGTTGCCTGCCAATCCTCTTGATGGCAATACTCTGCGGTTGCGGAGGCAGCACGAATGTTACTCCACCGGTAACCGTACCCGGCACGATCACATTTGCTGCCGCAGCTACATCTGCGTCGCAGTCGGCAGGCAGCATCATGCTCACCGTGGACCGCACAATAGGCAGCACGGCGGTGAGCGTGAGCTATGCTACTGCAAATGGAACCGCCTCCGCAGGCGTGAACTACACGGCCACCTCTGGCACGCTTAGCTGGGGAGTGGGCGATACAGCGCCGAAGACGATCACGATTCCTATCAGTACCAGCGTTAGCTTCACCGGTACGCTGAACTTCGTCATTGTACTGAGCAACCCTGGCGGTGGCGCGTCATTGGGAGCGATCACTACGAACACTGTCACCATTAGTCCTACGCCTGTGCCGGGCACACTATCGTTTATCAACACCTCAATCACGGTTGCGCAATCTTCGGGTACAGCATCGCTCACGGTGGGCCGGACAGTCGGCTCCAGTGGCACAGTCACCGTAGACTATGGCACAGCGGATGCCACCGCCATTGCGGGCACAAATTACACCAGTACCAGCGGCACGCTACGCTGGGCCGATGGCGACGCAACGGCAAAGACCATCACTGTGCCTATCAATACAATGAACTCCTTCTCCGGCACTGTTGCGTTTACGGTAACACTCGCATCGGTCACCGGGAATGCGACATTGGGCACATCCACCGCACTCGTATCTATCACAACGGCAGGCCCATATACCGCTTACTCCAGCTACTACACACTTCCCTACGTAGGTACACCCAGTTTCAAGGCGCTCGGCAGTACGTTGAAGGTCACGGCATCTATTGCGGCAGACATAACTCACACCGGCACTAGCGCGTCGTATACGCTCGATACGGGATCGACAGGCGTCATCGTGCCCGCTACGGAACTTGCCGGCTATACAACCGGCAACGGTACCCCAGGCTCGCTCACCTATTCTTCCAGCGGCCTCAAGCTCACTGGTTATTGGACAAATGCCGTCATCACGCTGCCGAATGCAAAAAACGAGAGTGGTGCCGGCAGCACTGTTACGATCACCGTGCCTGTATTGGCCGTAATTAGCGGTACCTGCACTGGGGGTGGGGTAAACTCCGGTAACTGCACGGGCACAATCCCCCACATGCTCGGCATTGGTTTTGGCCGGGGAACGGGGACATACGATTCGCCAATCTACAATCCTTTCGTCAACCTGAAGGAGATGGTGGCAGGCAGCATGCGACGCGGCTATGTCTTCACCGCGTCCGGCATTCAGCTCGGCCTGACAAATACCACCGTGCCGATGCCTGCTCCCTTCGGTTCCGCTACCTCAAATACATTCACGGTAGAGCAACTGACCGCATCGAATGCGTTCTCAGGCTATGCCTATGACTGGAATACATCTCCCGGTAGCTTTATCTATGCAGGCACGGCGACTGCAGTTGGAACCATCCTGTTTGATACTGGCCTGACCAACATGATCCTGGAGGATGTCTCCCATGCCAGCGGCACAACCGTACCAAATGGAACAGCGATTACGATCAATGCCATTCCTGGCAGCTTGAGCTACAGTTTTGTAAGCGGAGATGGCGGCGCAACCACACCGAGCAGCGTGGCATGGGCCAGCGAAACTCACGGCGCCTACGTGAATGTCGGCATACACTTTCTCGGCAAGTATGACTATCTGTACGACGCCGACGGTGGAATTCTGGGGCTGCGCCCGGTAGCTCGCTAGTCCGAAGACTTTATCTGGATTCGCGAAGATTGAGGTCAAACGTGCCAACGTGGCCATTGAAGAGGTCGCGCACAACGAAACGGATACGCTCTGCATTGGGTGGAACAGTAACCGGTACGTGGAAGCGGGCACTCCGGGTCTGCAACTCCGATGGCTGTGCGGCGCTGGTAGCATTATGTTCGGAGACAGCGTTACTTAGAGGCTTTCCCTTTGCAGAAAAGCTCTGCACCATGATGGAGACCTCTGCCATATTGGCTGTTCCTGCTGGATGCCAGTTGAGGCCACCGGCACCTATGGCTACGTCATACACCACACTGCCGGTAGCATGACCGGATTGCGCCGGATCGCGTGAAACTGTCACGCTAAGCCCGTTGTAACTCATATTGCTGAGTGCCGCCGCGGTCAGATCGAACTTAAGCTCAGAAAGCCCGGAGGCGGTTTTCACCGTTTCCGCAGTCTTGTTGAGCGGCTCCGCAAAGTATCCGGTCCGTGTTGTGGCAGTCAGCGCAGGATCGCGCATGATGATGTGAATCTTGCGCAGCGGCTTGGGATCGTCACTGTGATTGGTTGGCGAGTAGGAAAGCGTGTAGTACGTGCTACCCTCTGCGACACTGGTCGCAATCTCTTTGTCGATAAAATTGTCGAGCCAGAAGGCGCGTCCTCCGGTGGCCGGAGCGAGTGCGGTGAACTTCACATCGCCGGCCTCCTGCAGGCTGGCACCGTTGTTGTCCGCCGTGAGAGTCTCATCTTCGCTGCCGGAATTATCGGTCATCGCAGGCGAGAGCAGTGTGGGATCGATGGTATTGAGCGTCATGCGCGAGGCCAGCATGGCCGAGGTGGTTTTGCGGATAGCGTCGTCGATCTTCTGCATGGCTTCATCGTCGTCAAGTGCAGCGGAACTAAGGGAAGGAAAGCCATGACCAACCCAAATGATATTCTTACGGCCAGGATAGTTGGCCGTGGCTTCAGATATCTGCATGAGCGAGCCGAGCGTTTGCGACATGCGCGGCACGACTTGCGAGCTTCCGTCATTCAGCATGAGTTGAAAAGGTGATGCAGGAAAATGTTTCTTCAGCGCAGATTGCATGCTGGAGCGGTCTTGCGTGAACTGCTGAATGACTGCGAATTTGTTGCTTCCAACAAACAGAAGTTCCATTGGCTGTGCCATGATAGGTGGCTGTGCGGCCAGATATTTTTCCAGCGCCTGACGCACTGCCGCCATCTCAGACCACGGCGTATTGAGTTCGTCCAACACCAGCAGCGTCACCGGGGCCTCGCCGGTCTTGCTCAGGTCCGCGGTAGAGGTCACAGTTGGAGCAGACATTGCAGGCACAGGTATGTGGCTCGGTACAGTCGCTGTAAAGCTGATGATCTTTTGCGGTACGCCGTCTTCCGTGACGGAGAAGCCATCTTTGCCAAGACCAGTGACTAGATTGCCCTTTCTGTCACGAACTACAACGTCGAGCACAACCACACGCGTGCTGACGCGGAATACCGGCGAGGAAGTGTCTGGCTGGATCTGCGCCGAAAGAGCAGATGTTGCGAAGAGAAAAAGAGTAGAAAAACCGCGAAGAAGCTTCATATTGTCTCTGGAGCAACACGGTAGAGCACAGTGGCTTTGTCGTGGGAGGACTTCAATTCCTGTTGCCCATCAGTGGAAACCAATGGCAACGCAACCTGCGCTACAGCTATAGGGTTCGCGGTAAGTAATGCAACAGAGGGAAGAGAGAGGAAGGCATAGCGAAGTCGGCTCATTCATTCCTTTTTAGCACATCATGGTCAAATTTCATTCACCACGGGCAGACGTTCTAGTATCCTGCTGCCTTGCCGTAGTCGCGTCGCCGGTCATGGCCACCGGAGAGTTCGCCGGTCGCTGGATCGACCGAGATCAGCTCGCTATCACCCCACACGCCGGCAGTCTTCTCATCCAGCGCCCCCATGCGGACGACGTGATACCCGCTGGCAGCCAGAGCATCTGCAGGGCCGGTGGGAAAGTCCTTTTCAATCTCCAGTGCATCCGGAAGATATTGGTGATGGAAGCGTGGTGCGTCTGCGGCCTGCTGAATGTCCAGCCGATTGTCGAGCACGCTGATGAGGTCATTAGCAACGGTAGTAATGATGGTTGCACCACCAGGTGATCCAAGTACCAGCCGCAGCTTTCCCTTTTTCAGCACCATGGTCGGCGTCATGCTGCTCAGCGGACGCTTGCCCGGTGCAATGGCATTAGCCGGCCCCTGAATGAGCCCGAACTTGTTTGGAGTGTTGATTTTTGAGGTGAAATCATCCATCTCATTATTCAGCAGAAAGCCGAGGCCATCTACCGTCACATAAGAACCGAAGGCGCCATTCAGCGTGTATGTGCTGGCCACTGCGTTGCCGTCCGCATCCACGATGGAAAAATGTGTTGTCTGGGTTGGCTCGTTGCCTGCGGTCTTCGGGGACGGAAGCGCAGGCATAAAACCAGAAGGGCGTACCAGGTCCACAGAAGCTGTTGGCTTTACTGGATCGATTGTATTGCGCCATGCCGCCGCGTACTTTAGATCGGCCATCTGGCGCAGAGGCATTGACATGAAGTCCGGATCGCCCAGGTAGTCTCCACGATCCATGTAGGCGCGGCGAAACGCCTCCACGATATAGTGCATCTGCTGCGGCGTGCGGTCGCCCATCTTCGCAAGATCGTAACCGGAGAGGATATTTAACGTCTCTAGCAGCACAATTCCACCGGAGGACGGAGGCGGTGAGGTTAGAATCTGGTAGCCACGATAGTTTCCGGCCAGCGGCTTGCGCTCTTTCACCTGGTACGCGGCTAGGTCGCCGGTGGTAATTAAACCTCCGTTCGCTGCCATGAACGTAGCTAGTTTCTTCGCTATCTCCCCGTTATAAAAGTCTGTGGGGTCGTTCGCGATGCGCGTGAGTGTTGCTGCCAGCTCCGGCTGCCTGAATGTATCGCCCGCCTTATAGAAATTGCCATTGCGCTGGAAGATACGGGCCGAGGTTGCGAACTTCACAAGGTTGCGAGAATGCAGCGCGGTAGTCTCCTCCTCCGAAAGAACATAGCCCTCGGTTGCCAGGCGAATTGCAGGCGCCATATCCTGTTTGAGCGTGAGCCTGCCGTAGTGCGCTTGGGCGAAGGCCAGGCCGGCCACGGTGCCAGGAACACCCACTGCCTGCATGCCAACTAGACTCTTGTTGGGTACCACGTCTCCGTTTTTATCCAGGTACATGTCTTGCGATGCGGCGGACGGAGATTTTTCGCGATAGTCCAGGAAATGGGCTGCTCCCGACTTCATGCGGATCAGCATAAAACCGCCGCCACCGATGTTGCCGGCCTGAGGATACACCACAGCCAGGGCAAAACCTACGGCGACTGCAGCATCGATCGCATTGCCGCCCTCTTTCAGAATGGCGACGCCGGCATCCGTCGCATCATGGTGAATGGAAACCACCATCGCATGTCGAGTTCTTACCGGCGGAACGGGCTGCGAGCGATCTGTCTTCCCTTGAGCAGCCAGAGGCATGATGGCGACAGCAAAGACCAAGGCAGTCGAGCACGCAGTACGGAGACATCGATTGAAGGCAGGATTTTGGTGCATGTGAATGTCTCCAGATAGATTTGGTCAATGAGTGATCGGGCAGAAGTTTCAGTGCAGGGTGAATTTCATCATAAGAGGCCCGGCTCCGGTTGTCACGAAACATCGGAGAGCCAAATTTAGGGAGTCGTTTGAAAATCATGTTTCAGATGTACTCTTCTATTCCAGGATCGACATGATTTACTTCTTAACCGCAATATCCATTGCATGGCGTCCTCCTGTTACCCCCTGCTTCACAGAACAAACAAAAAGCCACTCCGCCGGTGCGGGTAGTGGCTTTACTCGAAACCTGGTTGTTGTTGAAAGCTTACATATCTGCATCACACGTACTGTACAAAATAACTGCGTCAATAATCTGGATCACAAACATGACGCAGCCTTCTTGCTGTTCGAGCAGATTACCGTTGCAACGTCATGCGACCCTGATTCATCATCATTCTTGTCGCTAGTCTGGCTTCGGCGAACCGCGTCTTCTTTGATCATGTTGTAAATAAGCTTTTCCAAAAGCGGCTAAAGCTAGGCGACGGTCATCAAACGCGATGGCATTGCGCCTCCATTCTCTCATTTCCCCGCACAATCACCTGTGACATAAGTCCTATTCCCTTCCACGCCCACCCGCTATCGTTGGTAGTGTATGGATTCTCAGGCTCCCCACTCGACTCTTCCCGTCACGCCGCCCACTCCGCAGCGCAAGCCGCTTGTCCGTCGTACCTCTGCGGATAACTCCCAGTTCACCCGCCGGATCGTCCAGTTTGCCTTCCTCGCACTCAATCTCTGGATCGGCATCCAGTTTCTGCTGTGGACGCGCTTCTTTGAGACCCATGGCCAGTCCCACTACGTCTCCCGTCCCGCAGGCGTCGATGGCTGGCTTCCCATCGCCGGCCTCATGAACCTGAAGTACTTCTTCACCACCCGCCACATTCCCGCCATGCACCCCGCCGCGCTCGTGCTGATTGCCATCTTCCTGCTCTCCAGCCTCCTGCTGAAGAAGAGCTTCTGTTCCTGGCTCTGCCCCGTCGGCACGCTCTCGGAATACCTCTGGAAGCTCGGCCGCAAACTCTTCCGCCGCAATGGCATCGTGCCACGCTGGCTCGACATCCCGCTGCGCGGCCTCAAATACCTCCTGCTGGCCGCCTTCATCCTCCTCGTCGCCAGCATGTCGGCCGCAGCGCTCAACAGCTTTCTCCTCGCCCCTTTCGGCATCATCGCCGACGTGAAGATGCTCAACTTCTTCCGCCATATCGGCCCCATCGGATTCTTTGTCCTCGCATCCTTCGTTCTCCTCTCCGTCTTTATTCAGAACTTCTGGTGCCGCTTCCTCTGCCCCTACGGCGCGCTCATGGGAATCGTCTCCGCCGTCAGCCCCGTCAAGATTCGCCGCGACGCAGAAGCCTGCATCGACTGCGGCAAATGTAACAAGGCCTGCCCTTCGCATCTTCCCGTCGATAGCCTCATCACCATCCGTTCCGTTGAATGCACCGGTTGCATGGAGTGTGTCGCCGCCTGCCCGGCAGAGAATGCACTGCAATTCTCACTTCCCCCGCATGCCCCATCAGGTAACCGCGACGCCCGCTGGCACAACCGCGCACTGCAGCCGCGTCTGGTAGCCGCTGTGCTGGCAATCATCTTCTTTGGATTTATTGGCCTGGCCCGCGCCACGGACCATTGGCAGACAAACGTCTCCCGCGAGATCTACATGCGCCTCGTCCCCCACGCTGACGAATACGGTCACTAAGACGTAGTCGTCAACAGAGCCCGCAAACCCTTCATATTCGTCACCACAATCTGCCGCGCGTCCACATCCAGCAAACCTTCAGCCTGTAGGCGCGTCAGATTCCGCGAGATCAGCTCCCGCACCGTTCCCAACTGGCTCGCCAACTCCTGATGACTCGCCGGCAACTGGAATTCGATGCCCCGCTCCGTCTGCGTCCCTTCGCTCTCTGCCAGTCGCACCAACGCAGAGATCAGCCGCTGACGAATAGTAGTGAACGAAAGCTCTTCGATAATCCCCACCAGCCGCCGCAGCCGCGCACCCACCACCGCCAGCACCTTCAGCGCTACCTCAGGATGCTCCATGCAGTGCGCATGAAAATCCCGCCGCGAGATATATGCAATCTCCGTCTCCTCAATCGCAATTGCAGAAGCCGGATACGCCCCACCATCAAACACCGGCAACTCCGCCACCGACTCGCCGGGAATATTCACCGCCAGCACCTGCTCGCGTCCGCCCATCGATGTTTTGAAGATCCGTACCTTGCCCCGCGCAATAATGTGCAGACCGTTGCAGGGCTCGCCTTCAGAAAACAGCAGCTCGCCCGTCCGGAACACCCTGCGCGAGGTGCGCCCAGCCAGTTGCTGCAACTCCGCCGGGGAGAGGCTCGACAGCAGCGCCGTCTTCTCCAGTACCGTTGCCAGATCCATGCGTTCAGTTCCCATGCGAGCAGTCTAGTCCAGCTCCCTGCTTGTCCACATTCTCTCCCCGCCCCATTCTTCCCGGCCCACCACCACCCTCACCCGAGTTATTCTGACCCTCGAGCGTAGCGAAGGGTGAAGAATCCATATGAACCCTCGCATCACCCATACATCCACAAGCTTCCGCAACACAGACGCCCCGTAGCGTCCAGAACTCACCCATGCACTGTCCACGACTTCACCTGGACCTATCCAGAAGCCGTTCTGGACATATCCATGCGTTCACCTGGCGGTTACGGAATGTTTGGACATACTTGGCGTACTTTCCCGCCCAATTCACTACAATTAAAGCAGACATCAAATCTTATTCGGTACCGAGACACTCACTAACTCATTACGAATGAAATATTTACCAGTAAGCCCCTTGTTTTGAAATATTTAGCGAATATCGCCCATGCTAAATACATGAAAACAAGATATTTAGCATTTCAGGTAGGGGAGGGGGTACCCGCTCTAAAGATGTGTTCCCGGAGAAGCATCGCCTCTCCGGGAACATCCATTTACGCCAGCATCGCTTTCAGATCAGCATCCGCCGTTGTAATGGCCATCAGGTTGTACTTCTCTTTCAGCAGCGCCAACACTCCAGGCGAGAGAAACGCCGGCAGCGTAGGTCCAATACGCATATTGCGGACGCCAAGGTGCAGCAGCGTCAGCAGCACGGCCACAGCCTTCTGCTCGTACCACGAGAGCACCAGCGAAAGCGGCAGATCGTTTACGCCGCATTCAAAGGCCTTCGCCAGCGCCAGCGCGATCTGCAACGCCGAATACGTATCGTTGCACTGCCCCACATCCAGCAACCTCGGCAGCCCGCCAATCTCGCCAAACTCCAGCTTGTTGAAGCGAAATTTGCCGCAGGCCAGCGTGAGAATGATGCAATCGTTGGGAATAGACTCCGCGAGTTCCGTGTAGTAACTGCGTCCCGAACGAGCGCCGTCACAACCGCCGATCAGGAAGAAGTGCCGGATCGCGCCAGCCTTCACCGCGTCAATGATCTTGTCCGCCACGCTCAGCACCGCATTGTGCCCAAAACCAACGGTGATCTCTTCCTCAGCCCCATCCTCCGCAAACCCCGGAGCACGCAGCGCCGCAGCAATCACCGGCGCATAGTTCTGGTCGGCAATATGCTGCACACCCGGCCACGCCACCGCGCCCGCCGTAAAGATGCGGTCTTTATACGTCAGCTTCGGCTCCTGGATGCAGTTGGACGTCATCAGCACAGCGCCGGGAAACTCCGCGAATTCATGGGCCTGATCGGTCCACGCTCCGCCGTAGTTCCCCGCCAGATGCGCATACGCCTTCAGCTTCGGATAGCCATGCGCTGGCAGCATCTCGCCATGCGTATAGATCTGGATGCCCAGCCCCTTGGTCTGCTCCAGCAGCGCATACAGATCATGCAGGTCGTGGCCCGATACCAGGATCGCCTTGCCCTTGCGCGCACCCAGCCGCACCTTTGCCGGCTGCGGATGCCCAAACGTCTCCGTATGCGCCTTGTCCAGCAGCTCCATCACGCGGTAGTTCAACTCCCCCACCGCCAGCGCCTTACCCAGCAGCTCCTCCGCTGTCGGCGCAGGATGCGTCAGGAAGTCCAGGATCTCGTGGATCGCCGCGAACGAATCCGGGTCCCCCGCCCCCAGCGCCAGAGCATGCGCCGCATAGGCCGCCACCCCCTTGATGCCGTACAGCACCAGCTCCTGCAGGTTCGAAATCTCCTTGCTCTCCGTCAGAAAGCGGACTGGCAGCAGGACCTGTTTCCCCTGCGCCAACAGCCCCTCCAGCGTAGCCGCCGGCTGCCACGCGGCAGCGCCGCCCAGCTCCGTCGGCACCACCCCAGCCGTCACCGCAGCACGCTCATACAGGTTGCGCGCCACGTCGCGCATGGCAATGGCCTGGTGAATGAGTGTGACCAGCCGCTCCGGATCGAAATTCACATTGGTCAGCGTCGCGAACACTGCCTGAATGGTGAACGCATCCACCTCTGGATCAGCAGCGCCAAACTGCCGCGCGCGATGCGCATAGCTTGAGATTCCCTTGACCGCGTGAATCAGCAGATCCTGCAGTGCCGCTGTAGTTTCGTCTTTGCCGCATACGCCAAGGGTCTGGCAGCCTTCGCCCTTTGCAGTCTGTTCGCACTGGTAGCAGAACATAATATGTACCGTCCTCAATCTGAAGTGGATTTAGCTTGCATTCCCAAACTACGGATCTGCGGCACACCCTACAGCGACTTAAGTCACACGGCAGTGCAGACTTGCAGACTCTGGATATTTCTTTTCGCGGCTGTGACTAAAGTCGCTGCCCTCTTCGGCACCCGCGCCTATGTTGAGAGCAAGGAGAACATCACATGCCTACCACCCAGACCGTCCGCGAGATCGCACTGGCACAGCCCGCTTCCATCCGTGTCTTCGAGCACTTTGGCATCGACTACTGCTGCAACGGACGCAAGCCGTTGGCCGAAGCCTGCACCGCCGCCAATCTTGAGATTGACACCGTCCTTGCTGCCCTTGCCGTCGCCTCACAGGGCACCGCACCTGCCTCCACTGACTGGGCACAAGCCTCTCTGGAAACCCTGACCCGCCACATCATCTCCACGCATCACGCCTACGTCATCCGCGAACTGCCCCGGCTGGCAATCCTGGCGCAAAAGGTCGTCAACCGCCACGGAGACACGCAGGCCCATCTTCCCACGATCCAGACCAGGGTCGCTCAACTCGACGCAGAACTCACCAGCCACCTGGCCAAAGAAGAGAGCATCCTATTTCCCTACGTCATCGCATTGGAACGCTCCATCGTCGAAGGCACCGCCCGCCCCCATGGCTGTTTCAACAACGTCGCCAGCCCCATCGCCACGATGATGGCCGAGCACGATGCCGCTGGCGCGCTGCTGGCAGATATCAAGCTCCTGACCGGCAACTTCACTCCACCCGTCGGCGCATGCCCCACGTATGTTGGTTTCTACACCACACTCAAGGAGTTTGAGCAGGATCTGCACCAGCACATCCATCTGGAGAACAACATTCTGTTCCCCCGTGCCATCACCCTGGAAGCGCAGGCTGCCTCAACACAACCCATCTAAATAGCTGGTCAAGAAGTCTTACGGATTCTTAACATCTTCCTTACAGACTTCCTACCTGCAGCAGCGCTTCAATCAAATGCATGGGAATCACCCTGAAAAGCGTGCTGCATCTTGTCTGGTTTCTGCTGGCACCCGCAGCAACGCTCATCGTTGCGCTACTCTCGGCCCTGGCCCGGCGAGCACGCCGCACTTCCAGCCTGCCGCCTCTCCCTCCCGGCAGAAAGCCATCTCCTCCTTCGCGTTATCAGCACGCGCTGGATCAGCAGGAGCTCGATCTTCTGCTGGACGAGATGGACCACTCCGCACCGCGCCGCAGCTTTAGCATCCTCTCTCTGCG
>DASWOP010000064.1:0-5678 GCA_036404255.1 Acidobacteriaceae bacterium
ACGCGCCGCGCCAGGCTGAACACCATCGCCTGATGCGCCAACACGATCTCCTGAAACCCGCCAGCGCTCAGTTCCACCGAATTCCTTCGCCTCTACCCATCAATACGCACACCCTACCGCTTTTGAATGCAAAATCATCAATTTCATTTATTTTCCGATCATTGAGCGAAAGCTTCTTTTCCTATTGAGCTTTGCCTACCTGTTTTTGTTTGTCATTCCCTTTGACTTTTGTTTGTCATTCCCTTTGGTTTGTTTGTCATTCCCTTTGGTTTGTTTGTCATTCCAAAGCTGCGTTTGTTTATCATCCCGAAGCGCAGCGCGCGGAATCTGCTACTCAAGTGCCGACACATACATGAGTGAAATTCACTCAGATTTAACCCAATCGCTTGACAACCAGACAACCCATCCCCTATCTTTAGCAATCGTAGGCTATGAGTGCTAATGCCCACTAATTCGGCGGCGCGCACCAGCCTCAAAAATCCCGATAAACCGGGGAATCCAACATTCGGCAGGCCATCCAGCCTGCCGCAAACCACGCTGTAAGGAGCATTTGAGACATGGCAAAAACATCATTCACTCCCCTGCATGACCGCGTTCTCGTCCGCCGCATCGAAGAGGGCGAATCCATCCGCGGCGGCATCATCATCCCCGATTCCGCCAAGGAAAAGCCGCAGGAAGGCGAAGTCATCTCCGTCGGCAAGGGCAAGTCCAACGACGAAGGCAAGACCTTCCCGCTCGACGTCAAAGCTGGCGACCACATTCTCTTCGGCAAGTACTCCGGCACCGAGATCAAGCTCGACGGCGACGACTACCTCATCATGCGCGAAGAAGAAGTCCTCGGCATCCTCAAGAAGTAGTCCTGCGCGGACGGCGAATCGCGCTTCGCGCAGATGTTCGATGCATCCTTCGCCGCCACGCTCTCGCGCTTCGCTTTCGTTAAGGGCATGGCTTTAGCCGTGCCGAAAACAGAATTCAATTTAAAGGGGCTTTAGCCCCTGAGGTACAGGAGAAACAAAATGGCAAAACAGATTCTGCATGGAGAAGATTCCCGTCAGGCGATTCTGCGTGGCGTCAACACGCTCGCAAACGCCGTCAAGGTCACGCTCGGCCCCAAAGGCCGCAACGTTGTAATCGAGAAGAAGTTCGGTTCCCCGACCATCACCAAGGACGGTGTCACCGTCGCCAAGGAGATTGAGCTCCCTGACACGCTCGAGAACATGGGCGCGCAGATGGTGCGTGAAGTCGCATCCAAGACCTCTGACGTAGCCGGCGACGGTACCACCACCGCCACCGTCCTCGCCCAGGCCATCTATCGTGAAGGCGTCAAGACCGTTGCCGCCGGCGCAAACCCGATGGCTCTCAAGCGCGGCATCGACAAGGCCGTTGAAGTCATCGTCGGCAAGGTTGACGAGCACGGCGTCCGCGCACCCGGTGCGCTCGACAAGTTCTCCAAGCCCGTCTCCGGCGACATGATCGCCCAGGTCGGCACCATCTCCGCCAACTCTGACTCGCAGATCGGCACCATCATCGCCGCTGCCATGCAGAAGGTTGGCAAGGATGGCGTCATCACCGTCGAAGAGTCTCGCACCATGGAGACCCAGCTTGAAGTCGTCGAAGGCATGCAGTTTGACCGCGGCTATCTCTCGCCCTACTTCGTGACCGATGCCGAGCGCATGGAAGCCGCCCTCGAAGATCCCTACATCCTCATCTATGAGAAGAAGATCTCCTCGATGAAGGATCTCCTCCCCCTGCTCGAGCAGATCGCCCGCACCGCCAAGCCTCTCGTCATCATCGCAGAGGATGTGGACGGCGAAGCCCTCGCGACCCTGGTCGTGAACAAGCTCCGCGGCACGCTGAACGTCGCAGCCGTCAAGGCTCCCGGCTTCGGCGACCGTCGCAAGGCCATGTTGCAGGACATCGCAATCCTGACCGGCGGCAAAGCCATCACCGAAGACCTCGGCATCAAGCTTGAGGGCGTCAAGGTCGAAGACCTCGGCACCGCCAAGCGCGTCACCATCGACAAAGACAACACCACCATCGTTGACGGCGGCGGCAAAGACGGCGACGTCGAAGGCCGCGTCAAGGAGATTCGCGCTCAGATCGACAAGACCACCTCTGACTATGACCGTGAGAAGCTGCAGGAGCGCCTCGCCAAGCTGGTCGGCGGCGTTGCAGTCATCAAGGTCGGTGCCGCAACCGAGACCGAGATGAAGGAAAAGAAGGCCCGCGTTGAGGATGCCATGCACGCAACCCGTGCAGCAGTCGAAGAAGGCATTGTCCCCGGCGGCGGCGTCGCTCTCATCCGCTGCACCGCAGCAGTCGACGAGCTCATCAAGTCCCTCACGGGCGACGAGCAGATCGGCGCCAGGATCATCCGCCGCTCCATCGAAGAGCCCCTGCGTATGATCGTCGGCAACGCCGGTGAAGAGGGTGCGGTCGTCATCAACCACATCCACGAGCACGGCAAGGACAAGCCGAACTATGGCTACAACGCCGGCACCGATCAATACGAGGACCTGGTAAAAGCCGGCGTCATCGACCCGACGAAGGTCACGCGCACTGCATTGCAGAACGCCGCCTCCATCGCCGGCCTGATGCTCACCACCGAAGCCATGATCTCGGAGATCCCCGAGAAGAAGGAAGCAGCAGCCGGCGGTCACAACCACGGCGGCGGCGGCATGGAAGGCATGTACTAGTCCTCAACGGACAACCGTACAAGCTTCACGCAACAAGAGAGGCCCCGGGCAACCGGGGCCTTTTCTTTCCCCACTCTCAACAATTCCTGTCATTCTGAGCGCAGCGAAGAATCTGCTTCTCTACCACACCGCCCGCATTCCCCATGCATCGGGTGCCCCATCCTCGCGCAGTTTCATCGCGCTAGGGTGGGATAGCGTCGCAGTTTCATCGCGACGGCCGCGCAGAGCCTGCCCTGAGCGTAGTCGAATGGGCGCGCAAATCTCCCTCCACCACAACTTCGGCCAAAAGTCACTCTCTTTGAACTTGTCATTCTGAGCGTAGCGAAGAATCTGCTTCTCGCCTTTGCCGTTGCTTGTTCTACGTCGTCATCCTGAGCGCAGCGAAGGACCCCCGCAGCCGCTTTTATCGCTGCACCAAAGCCAACCCAAAGAAGGCCGTTGTCTCTATTGTTTGTCATCCCGCAGCGCAGCCGGGGTCCCCGGCGAACAGCCTTATCGTTCGTTGGGGTGGGAAGCGGAGGGATCTGCTTCTGTCTTTGTTTTAGCTTGTCATCCTGAGCGCAGCGAAGAATCTCAGCCGCTAATACCACCACAAATCCGGGTGCCCCATCCTCACGACAGTTTCATCGTCGTTAGGGTGGGATAGCGCCGCAAAGCGGCGGCCGCGCGACGCGCGCAAATCTACATGCAATCTGCCACATTAGATCACAGCCCAAAGCGAGTCCCCGGCAGATACTCATTTAGTTCACTGGGGCATTCAGCCCCTAGCGCAACCACCTAGGTCTGTTCACCCAACATGTTGCCGAAAAACCATTCACCGGATTCAGTCCTTACATAACAACGGCCAGCAACACCAACAGAGCTTTCGGGAACATCGAAGTAACCCGTGAGTGATTGATGGCTCTCTAGCCTACGGGCGAACGCTTGATGGTCTGAGGTCAAAGGCTGTGTGACTGCAAGCCTTCGAGAGTTCCCAAGTATCTCGAAACCTATTTCCGAGATGAATACGGGGAACTGACTTAGGTTTGTGACTTCAATACACCCCATTTGTGGGCCGACATCCCCATAATGAGAGACCATGTACGCGTACTTCGCATGAGCGACAAGCTTGACCTTTTTTTGCTTGTGCGCGTTAACGGCATTGAGAATGCCGAGCACTGTACCCGCCAGCGCTAAGAGAAGCGTTACAAAGTCTTTGACGAATGTCCATGTTGCAATCATAGGCAACAAATTATATTCATCTGCAATGATAAGTTGAAGTACTCCAAGCAGAGGTAACTAAGCTCACCTCCCAAGCAATTGCCATTGTGTGAGTCGTATTGATATATTCTCCCGATGGGAACGACAGCCTCGATCGTTGAGCCTCAAGCGAATCCGCCTACCGTGTTATGGGCTATCTTCTGTGGTGAAATTAATGCCGCAAACACTGGAAAACTTGTTAACGGTCTAACTGGCGTTAGTGCTGGCGGAACGATCCAAACAATCCATATCCTTTTCCAATCCTGGGGAGGATTCGTCGGTGACGGAGTTTTCATGTACAACCTCCTGCGAAATTTTCCCCTGGAAATTATCTTTTACAATGCAGGCCATATCGCATCTGCCGGCGTTACCGCTTTTTTGGGAGCTAGAAGCCGCAAGGCTACTAGAAATTCTTTGTTCATGATCCACAAGAGTTCCAATGCCTCCGCTTCCGGCGCGAGTGCTGACAAATTGAAAGCCATTTCCGATTCCTTGATCTTGGAAGACGCTCGAACAGAAGGGATCCTGCGCACCCATCTCCAGTTGCCTGAAGAATTGTGGAATCAGCATGCATATCATGAGGTATACCTTTCTGGAGAAGACGCCCTCAAATATGGACTAGTGGACGAAATAGCAGAGTTTTCCCCGCCCAAAGGGACCAAGGTTCTGAACGCGATAGGTTGATAAGCAATTCGAACTCCAAGTTTTCGCTTATAAATTAGAAACCTTCTCATAATTCAACCGCCGTGCCCCAACATCCGATGGGCGTGACTTCAGCGGTTCAGCAACGGAACCCGACACCGCAGCGCATTTATAGCTTCTCGGCCACCAGTAACCAGCCCGATAGACCAGTCGGCGAGCCCTCCCCATCAAGCCCCTCGCCAAACTTCAGCCCAAACCCCTCTCTCATCCCTGCCGAAAGAGCTGTCCATGCCCAAACCCAACCACCCCACCCGCCACGCCACTCCCATCGCGCGCCCTGCGCCCGAGGACGACGCTCCTCGCCCCGGACTGCAGAAGATCGCCGAAGAACTCCACGCCGCCCGCAAGGGCAAACTCCTCAACCGCGGCACAACCACGCTGAGAAAGCTCAGCCACAAAGGCCACCGCTACTAACCCCGGCGCCTTTGTCCCCGATGCCTCCATCGCGCTCCACTTCAAAGACGAGTCAGCCGCGCCAGCGAGCACCATCAAGCTCGCAACCAAAGCCAAAAAGATACCGCCCGCATTGAGCCACATTATCTTTGCCACAGCCTCACCTGCTCTCCCCAAAAGTTCCATCTTGGAACACTACCGCTCCCCGCGAACCACCACGGTCACCCTGACGGGCAACAACGTAGCGCAAACCCCAACTCAGCCAAAACCAAAGAGGCCTCGGAAATCTCCGGGGCCTCTTCGTTTAATCCTGAACCATCGTTGCCTGATCGTCATCACGCAACGGCCTCCTCGCACCAACGTCCGTGGCAGTCCGTGCAGCCCGTCATCTTCACCGTCTTGGCCCCGTGAAATGCACATGACGCTCACACGGACCTCGCCTTCACTGACCTATCCAGAATACCAACTGCGATACCCCTACTACGCCAACCTTCCGCGAGAGATTTACCCAATAAAATCAACCCTTTCCGCGCCCCACCCAACTTTTACCCCTTGACACCATTTGGTCATTCCCAAGCCCATGGGGGGATTTTTGTCATTCCGAAGCGTAGCGCGCGGAATCTGTTTCGAAAAGCTTCCTCCCACGCC
>DASWOP010000065.1:0-21756 GCA_036404255.1 Acidobacteriaceae bacterium
CTCCGGAAGTAGAAGCCCTCGTCCTCGAGATCATTGACCGCGTCGCCGATAAGTGGACAATGCTTGTGCTGGAGGCGCTGGAGGAACATGGCATCCTCCGCTTCACCCGTCTCGGCGAAATGATCCCCGATGTGAGCCAGAAGATGCTGACCAAAACCCTGCGCCAGATGGAGAGTGACGGCTTTGTGACCCGCACCATCTACCCCGTCGTGCCACCAAAGGTGGAGTACCAACTCACACCGCTGGGCCGCAGTCTGGGCGCGGCTTTTTGCGGCGTGTGGATCTGGGCCGAAGCGCACCACGATGAGGTTGAGAGTGCCCGGACTGCCTTCCGAGCCAGGCAACAGGCGGCGTCATAAGCCTTCGTTACTGGGCAGTCGGCATAGAAGCGCTCGATGTCGTGTTGAGCCGACGCACCATAATCCACATGTATTCAGCCGCGGAAGCAATGGCGCAATATGCTGTGATATGCAGCAACCAGTTGCGCAGCGTGTGCGTTGCCAGCGAAGCATGAATTGGATCGATCATGACCAGCGCCAAAGTCAGGATCTGGATACAGGTGTTGAGTTTGCCAAATAGACTCGGCCGGAACTCTCGTAACGTATGCGTAGCAAACAGCACAGTACCAATCAGTACCAGCCCCAGGTCCCGGCTGAAGACCAATATGGTCACATAGCGCGGCACCAGTCCCACATGCGTGAACACCAGAAACAGCGTAGAAAGCAGAAGTTTATCTGCAATGGGATCCAGATAGAGTCCCAGTGCCGTCTGCTGTTTCAGCCAACGAGCCAGCAGACCATCCAGCCCATCGCTTACTCCCGCCAGCGCAAACAGAACGAACGCCGTTTTAAAACGCGCATCCAGAATGGCAAGCACGAGAAATGGAATGATAAAGAGGCGAAGCAGCGTGAGCAGATTGGGTGCAGCGCGAAACTGGCGAAGGATAGGCATTTTACGGAGTCGAACGGCCCGGATTCGGCAAAGTGTGCCAGAGACATCCTATCGCACTCCCGTGGCAAATGACCGCTCTTCTGGCCGCCGGCCCGTTCCTCGCTGCACAATGCGGCACGCAGCTACGGCTTAGAAGCCGGCGCCGAGGGGGCGACCAAGTTAGCCGAGAAAGGCGTTACAAGCGGCGTAGCGGCTCTGTAAATTCAACCACGGCATTGCCTCGGCAACTCGCCGCCCATACATTGCCAGCACAATCGATAGTAATCCCGTCCGGCTGTTCAGCCTACGCCCAGCAAATGGCGATCCAACAACCAAGCTACTCCCGATTCGGCACTCTCAGAACGAGCCTTCGGCAGCATTCCCGCACAACAAGAGGAGAGCAAACATACGCCCAGAAGTGTCCGGAGGCATATCATCACGTGCGCTCCCTATTTGCACTGGACGGGCAGGCGAATTAGACTGGAAAAGCTGCAACTCGCCCCACGGCGTAGCGCAGGCGCGTAGCTCAGTTGGTTAGAGCGCTACCTTGACACGGTAGAGGTCAGGAGTTCGAGTCTCCTCGTGCCTACCATTCCCATCACAAACAAGCCACTTAGAAACTCACGCAATAGCATGTTGAGGCGCCATGGGTGTTAAACATTGGCATCCTTACTCTC
Source organism: Acidobacteriaceae bacterium (assembly GCA_036404255.1). Classification (GTDB taxonomy): domain Bacteria; phylum Acidobacteriota; class Terriglobia; order Terriglobales; family Acidobacteriaceae; genus JARLFX01. The sequence continues at coordinate 1,608 of DASWOP010000065.1, forward strand.
CTGTGAGCAGAAGCAGGGCAACTATTCTTCAATAGCTTCGTGCTTTGTGTCATACCGGATGGATATGAATCTCCATTGTGGTTCGACCATTTCGACTATTTTGAGTGTCTGAGCAGCGGGACGTCCACGGTTTCCGGGAAACGAAAAGTCTTGTTGGAAATCTTCTTGCGCCAATCCTTAAAATACGCAGTCATCCAACGCTGGAAGTGAATTGAAGTTGACTATGTACGAAGTCGGCGTCTATGATTCTCCTGAAATATTTTTGTTATTTTTGAAGTTTTGAAAATTTGAAGTAAGAGTTATAAGCCATTCCTGCTCTGGTGCTGCTCGCTGACCGGTACGGCAAGTTTGAGCTTCACCTAAATCTAAGCGATCGAGCGCGCTTTCAATAGTTGTGATGGATGAAATAGCCTTTTAGGTTCCAGGCCGGACATTCCTGTCTGCATAGGCTTTTGTCGCCATGTCTTGAATGCAGGGAATCATGGTAAACGCTTACGCACTGGTCGGACCACAAATCTTAGCAATTCCCTCAGGCTTCATACCTCTGTCTCTTTTCGCGCGATGCTTGCCTCGCGCGGCTTATACACGCCTGTTACTCACTTCTGAAATGGAGAAAGCTCCAAATGATACCTGTAAAAATTGATAGCACCACCAACCAACCCGTCACCTCGACGGTGTCGAATGTTCGACACGAGAGGCATACTTCAGTAAAACAATTTCTCGGACTCGCCATATTGACCGCGACCTGCCTCCCCGCTGGTCTCTTCGCACAGACGGCTACAGCTACCAAGCCCGACCCTCAACAGCAGATTCAAAAGCTTGAAGGCACACTGGAGAAGCTCCAGCAGACCCTTCAGTTGCAGCAGCAGGAGATTGAATCTCTCCGGCTCGACCTGCAACAGGCTAAGGATCAGCCCGTAAAGCCGAGCGCTGTCACAAATCCTCCTGCTGCAACTCCAGCAGAGGCTAAAGAAGCCAATAGCATAGAAAATCGTCCGGCAGCTGACGCAGCAATCGCTGAGCGGGCTGAAGCAGCAAAGCCGGCTCAAAAGAGCACCAGTGAACGGCTCGATGCCTTGGAGAATCCTCTCGCGTTTCACTATAAAAAACTGCTGATCATCCCCGGTGGATTTCTGGCTGCGGAGAGCGTCTATCGCACTCGCAACGAAAACTCTGACATGGGCAGCAGCTTCAGCGAACTGCCGTTCGATGGCACCGCAAATGCTGGTCTCAGCGAGTTTCACATGAGCGCACGTGCTTCCCGCGCCTCGGTCATGATGAAGACGGACTACAAGAATGTCAAACTCACGGGTTTTGCCGAGATCGATTGGTACGGCGATACTGCCGCCAATGACATCAAGTCAAACAGCTACTCTCCTCGTCAACGCCAGCTATGGGTTCGTCTGGATACAAAGAACGGCTGGAGCTTCACCGCCGGTCAGATGTGGAGCCTCATGGTCCGCCACAACCTTGGTATGGCGACAGGGCAGGAAGATAGCGCTCCTGGCGACCTGATCGAAGGCTCGTTCATCCTCGGCCATGTCTGGGAACGTCAGGCTGGCTTCCGTCTCGTAAAGAACTTCAACAATAAGGTGTGGCTGGGCGTCGCTGCTGAAAATCCGCAGACCACGTACAGCGTCACCAACGCACCGATTGATATGTTTGGCCTCTCTACCAGCACGAATGCTACCTCGCCATCCAGCGACGTAATCGCATACTCCGAAGGCGTTGCATCTGGCTTCTCCACTGATATTGCACCCGACCTGATCGCGAAGGCCAACTTCGAGCCCGGCTGGGGACACTATGAGATCAAGGCGATCTATCGCTTCTTCCGCACGCGCGAGAATGGCGTGACGTATAAGGCGTACGGTACCGGCCTTGGCTGGAGCACAAAGTCGCCCATCACCCGGAAGTTGGACTTCATCACCGAAGGTTTGGCCGGCGTTGGTATTGGCCGCTACTCATCCGGTGGTGGACCTGATATTACCCTGCATCCTGATGGCAGCCCCGTTCCGATCCGCCAACTCCACGTCTCCAGCGGATTCGAGTACCGTCCTTACTCCAAACTGTCCTTGTTTGCCTACGAAGGTAACGAATACTACCAGCGTGCAGCCTACGTGAACTCGAACGGACTTGGTGTTGGATACGGCAGCCCACTGACGAATAACAGCCAGTGCGAAGCAGAAGTACCCGGCTACAATCTCCCGGTCTGCACGGCGCAAAACCGTGACATCAACCAGGTGATTGGCGGCTTCTGGTACTCCTTCTTCAAGGGTCCTTACGGCACGATGAAGTACGGCATGAACTATGAGCATCTCCGCCGTAACACTTGGTACGCCGTTGGTGGTCAGCCTCAAGGACAGGACGACATCGTCATGACGTCGATCCGCTTTGTGCTGCCCTAAACAATTTGATTCCGCCCTGTGCTGGACACAGGGTCCTTTGCAATAGAGTTTCCGGAGGAAGAAATGAAGAAATCGAATATGTATATCCCGAGAACGAAATCGCTTCTCGTGGCACTGATAGCAGGTGGAATGATCTCCACCGTGCTGACGGGATGCAGCGGCACCTCGTACAAGGCTCCCACCCAGGTGGTGCAGGTCGGAACATCGACTGCGATAGACCCCAATCTGCCGGCTGAACCATCGCTGCCGACCGACGCCCAGGTATGTTCCACCCTGTACGCGTCCGACAGCCTCATCGCGCGTGTCGATGGCTCCTTGCCGCCCGAAGCCGATCCGTCGGTAGCGGGTGTTGGCGTTGCAGCCAGCGCAGCCACGACGAATCCTGACCAGGCACGTATCCAGGCCGCACTCGACGCTTGTGGTGCAGCGGTGAATACCGAGGTTGGCGCCACGATCGCAACGGCGGATGCCGCAGCCGTCGTAACCCAGACCGCAGCGCAGGTCGCAGCAGGCAATAAGTATATAAACATCTCTGGCGCTTCGGCCGAAGAGCTACGGAAGCCGGCGTACAAGGCATCCAAATTCGCAGTTCGCTTGGTTGTCAGCCAGACCATGAAGAATGGCGTCCTTATTGGTGGAAACTCCTTTATCAGCGGTCCCCTGGTTCTGCCTTCGGGCGTTACGCTATGGGTTGATAAGGGTGTCACTCTCTTTGCCTCGCGCGATGTGATGCTCTACTCGCCTCTGGCCGTCGGTCCGTACTGCGGTAACGTTGCGGTGAGCGCGACCAAGGCTGGAAGCTCTGGCAATTGCAGCGCATTTATTACGGGAACGAATCTGGTTAACTCCGCAGTTATGGGAGATGGCGCAATCAATGGCCGTGGCTATGCTGAGATCGTCACGACCAACAAGCTCTATCCCATCATGAAGGTCGATCTGACCTGCTCGAACACCTACGCCGCATATGCCACGGCAACACAGGCTGTTCAGGGCACATCATGCGACGATGGTGGCACTTTCGTTGATCTGAAGTCATCCGCTCGCAATATGACCTGGTGGGATCTGGCGTACCTCGGCAACATGGTCGAAAACGGTACAACCGGAACATCCTCACAGTCTGTTCCTCGTCTGATGGTCTATAACTACGCGAAGAACCTGACACTCTATCGCATCACACTCAACAACAGCCCGAACTTCCATGTTGTGCCCAGCAGCGTTGATGGCTTCATTGTCTGGAGCGTCAAGGTGCAGACACCGTCTCTCGCTGCTTACCAAAACCCGTCGGGCAACGGCAATCCGCTCTACACTGGCATCCTCTTTACTTCCGGTGGAGACGGCATTGAAGGCAACGTGAAAAACACTGATGCCTTTGATCCGGGTTCTGCAAGCAAGCTGACCTCGGTCGCACTGACCACGGGCAGTACCACAACCTCTTCCGCCAAGATTGCCTTCGACGGCTATCTGAAGAACTTCTTCTTCGTTCATAACTACATCAGCACAGGTGATGACGATATGGCGCTGAAGGGAAGCAACAACCCTAGCATCACAGGCTCCAACTTGCCCGGCATCGACGGACAGCGCGGAGTCTTCTCTACGCTTCCCTACGGCATCGTCGTTGCTCATAACCACATCTACGCTGGCCACGGCATCTCGATCGGTTCTGAGACCAATGCCGGTGTCAGCAACGTGCATGTGTATGACAATAGCTTCGATAAAGGTGAAGAGGGGCTTCGGATCAAGTCGGACATCGCCCGCGGTGGTGAAGTCAAGAATATTTACTACGACAACATCTGCCTGCGTAACCTGGAGAATGCTCTCCTGTTCACGCCTTACTACAGCAGCAAGGCTCTGGGCACCAGCGGCGCTCTTTATCCAAACTTCCATGACCTTCATCTGAGCAACGTGAGCATTGAGGGCAAAACCGGCATAACCCTGCAGGGCTTCCAGGCAAGCCTCAACAACGATCAGTTTCCGCTCACGATGTCGTTGAACAATGTCATCGCCGTCACACCGTCCACCATCGCTCTCATTGATTCGGATGCCCAATTCACCCTGACTGGCCTCAATAGTCTGCCGCTCTTGACCGCGCCAGACAAACGGGTCACCGTGACGGGTACAACAGTGGAATTCACCGATCCCGCTGTCGTGCTCTCCACCGTCATCGATTGCAGCCAGGCTTACGTAGACTTCCCATCTCTGACCAGTCCGACCGGCACCAGCTGGCCGATACCGATCATCTACTAACCCCGCTTGTTAGCAATGCGCGGACTCAGCATCGCATCAGCCCGAATGGTTCGGGCTGATGCGAACACTGGATCCGCGCATTTACTTTTTAATATCATTGCAAAAGGATGAAATTCGGAAACAATCTCTCGACACCGTGTTGTCGCCCGATGACATGGCGAGCAGAGCATCTTCGCCGATGTTGAAGTTCCAGCCGAAGAGCTCTAATCGAATAGCGGTGATCCCCCGATCTTTTGCTCCATCTTCCGTACCAGCTCTTCAAAGTCGTCCTTCGGTAACGGTCTGCTGAACAGGAAGCCCTGGAACGAATAACACCGCATTCGTGTCAGGAACCGCCGCTGCTCCTCCGTCTCCACACCTTCGGCAATCACCAACAGCCCAAGAGCGCGGCTCAGCGAAATGATTGTCTCTGCGATCGCTCCGCTGCCGGCATCCACCAGAATGTCCCGCACAAAGGAGCGGTCGATCTTCAACTGATCCAGCGGTAGTCGCTTCAGATAAGTCAGCGATGAATATCCAGTCCCAAAATCATCCAGCGAAAACTTCACGCCGTGCATTCGCAGCGCTGTCATCTTAGCGATGACCTCATCCACCTTGTCCACCACTACGCTTTCGGTCAGTTCCAGTCGTAGGTTCTGCGGATTCGCTCCTGTCCGTTCCAGCACTGCCAGCACCTGTTCTACAAAATTTGTCTGGCGCAACTGTCGCGCGCTGATGTTTACCGCCACCGTAATGTGTGCCAGCTCATTGCTCGTGGCCCAAATCGCAAGCTGTGTACAGGCTGTTTCCAATACCCAGTCTCCCAGTGGAAGAATCAGCCCCGTCTCTTCCGCCGAAGGAATAAACTCCGACGGCGGCAGCAGACCGCGCTTAGGATGGTTCCACCTCAGCAGCGCCTCTGCTCCGTTCACGTCAGAGTGGTTCAGTTGCGGCTGGTAGTACAGCACGAATTGTCCCTCATGAATTGCGTTGCGCAGCTCTTCTTCCAGCGCGGCCCGCGCATTGACCGCCGCCTGTAGTGCCGGCGCAAAAAACCGCATCGTGTTTCGTCCTGCAGCTTTCGCTTGGTACATTGCAATGTCAGCTTGCTTCAGCACCTCGTCCATCGATTGGCTCTGGTTCCCGAAGAGAGTAATCCCAATGCTCGATGTGCCGCGATGCTCCCGGCGGTTGAGCAGGTAAGGCTCCGCCACTGCTCCCAGTATCTTTTCTGCCACAACTCTGGCCTGTGACGCTGCATCCTCCGGCACCACGCTCAAGTCTTCCAGTATCACCACAAACTCATCGCCGCCGAACCGGGCCACCGTATCAGTCTCGCGCACGCACAGGCTCAATCGCCGAGCCACCTCCTGTAGTTGCAGATCGCCCACCGGATGCCCCAGCGTGTCGTTCAGCATCTTGAAGTCATCCAGATCCACAAAGAGCAGCGCATGCTGGCAATTGCTCCGCCCGCTGGCAGCCTGCGCCTGACCTAACCGGTCCAATAGCAGCCGGCGGTTCGGAAGGCCCGTCAACATATCGTAAAAAGCGAGATGCCGTATCTCATCCTCGGCTAGCTTCGCCTCAGACACATCTCGCGTGACGGACAGAATACAGAGTTCGCCTTCAAGTTCAATCACCGATGCCGATATCTGCCCCCATAGCACCTGCCCATTGCGCTTCTGAAACTGCACTTCCATATCGCGGCAGCATCGGTGCTGCCGCAGCTCTTCCACCATCTTCATCCGATCCAGCGGGTTCTTCCATATCTCCAGTTCCAGTGATGTTCGCCCGAGCACCTCCTCACGGCTAAAGCCCATGATGCGAAGAAACGCATCGTTCACATCGATATATCGGCCATCGCTCAGGCGATTGATATTAATCGCGTCCAGACTCGTCTGGAATGCGCTCCGGTAACGGTCTTCGCTCTCGCGCAATTCCTCTTCCGCCCGCTTCCGCTCGGAGATGTCTTCCACAAACCCATCGATGCAGGTCTCGCCATTCTCTTCTCTTACCAGGCGGCAACTCAGGGCCACCCAGATCAGATTGCCATCCTGCCGTTTGAACTGGCATTCCAGACCCTGCACCGATCCGGCTTCTTCCAATTGCTTCAATAGTTTTACGCGTTCGTCGAGATCGACCCATATCTCACGCGCGGTGATCGCCACTACCGCCTTGTCTGGGGAGAGATCGTATCCCAGCATCCGTAGCAGCGCCCTGTTTACCACCAGCAGCTTGCCATCCAGAGAGGTGCGATACACGCCTTCAATAGCGCCATCGAATATTGCTCGATACTTTTTCTCTACTTCCAGCAGTGCGTGCTCCGCGATCTTCCAGTGGGTTATGTCTCTGGCAAAGGCAGCGATGCCGCGGACCTTCTCTGCCACCAGCATGAGATTCAAAACCACTTCCAGGATGCGGCCATCCGGCATGTTAAGTTCGGTACATACGTGCCCCTCACTCAACGCGCGCTCATACAGCGCTGGCCATATCGCTGCAACCTCTGGCGGCATAATTTCAGCAGCCCGTTTCCCCAGGGCCGGCGCGACTCCAAATCGATCGGCAATATCCCGCTGCAGGGCGCCGTTAAAAGTCAGCAGTCTGTAGTCCAGATCCACAGACCAGATGAAGTCCTGCGAACTCTCGATCAACGCCGACAGATCTGCAACTGCAACCTCTGGGCCCATGTCGTCTCTTTCGCGTTGAAGCGTCTCGCAGGTATTTCCCCGCTCTCAGTTCCAGATCACGGTGAAAATGCAGGAATGTACTTGGATCGAGTATCCCGGATTGCAGATTTCCCAGTCTGTGACAAACATCACCAACCACCTATGGCAGCATCGTCGGCAATTCCCCCGATCATAGACAGCCTAAATGCCTGACTATGCTACATAACTTCGCTGTTAAATACGGAAGGCCCGCTCATGAGCGGGCCTTCTGCAGTCGTTGATTTGAGTTAGAACTCCAACGGAGCCGAAGCGCCCCAGAGTGCTGTTGCACCCCACAGGGCAGTTGCACCCCACAGTGCTGTTGAGCTTTGCGGAGTTGCAGCACCCCACAATGCAGTCGCGCCCCATAGAGCGGTATTGGCATTGGTTGTATCTGCACCCCAAAGAGCGGTTGCACCCCATAAGGCAGTCGCGCCCCACAGTGCAGTGTTTGCGTTTGGCGAACCCGCACCCCACAGTGCTGTGTTCCCGTTGGTTGAGCCCGCGCCCCAGAGTGCTGTTGCGCCCCATAGAGCGGTTGCAGCCTCAGGAGTACCGGCGCCCCACAATGCGGTTGCACCCCACAGTGCCGTGAAGCCGTTCGCATCGTTCGCGCCCCAGAGTGCAGTCGCACCCCAAAGAGCAGTAGCGCCCCACAATGCGGTGGATCCGCTGGTCGAACCCGCACCCCACAGGGCCGTGTTGCTGAACGCGTTGGCTCCGTACACATTCGATGCACCCCAGAGAGCGGTTGCACCCCACAGAGCCGTTGCATCCGTCACCAGGTAGGTGTTGCCCGAAGCCGCATCGTAGGTCGCAATCGGCGACATCGCTGTCCCCGCCGGAACCTTCGTCTTCTTCGCTGCGGTCAGCGCCGCATTCACATCCAGATAGCCTGCGCCAATCGTGAAGATGTCGTAGTTTGCCGTGTACGTAATACCGTTATCGCTCACGCTGCTCGTCTGCGGAAAGTTGCTGCGGTTCGCAGTCGACATCAGCAGTGCCTTCACCTGGTCCGGTGTCAGCGAAGGATTAGCCTGTAGCAGCAATGCCACAGAGCCGCTCGTCACGCCGGCTGCCATGCTGGTTCCGCTCAGCGGGAAGTAATCCGCGGAAACCTTGTTGGCATCACCCGTGCTTACGTAGAAGCCATTCCGGGTCACGAACGTCGGATTCTCCGCCGACAGCAGGTCGCCATTAAACTTCAGGCTCACCACCAGATTGCCCGGTGCAACAATGTCCGGCTTTGACACGTGATCGATAAAGCTTGGCCCCTTCGAGCTGTAGCTTGCGATCAGATCGTCGTTGATGCCAGCCGTGCCCATCGTGCGCATCGCGCCTACCGTGATGACGTAAGGATCATTGCCCGGGGCTTCCACCGTGCCGTAGCCTTCGCCATTCAGTGCCAGGTCGCGACCGTTATTACCGGCTGCCACCACCACCACAATGCCTGCCTTCCATGCCTGCTCTACAGCCTGGCACAACGGATCCTGCGTATAGCTCTCATAGATCGGACGGCCAAGCGACAGGTTCAGCACCTTGATGTTGTATTTGGCCTTCAGCGAGATGGCTGCTTCAATCGCCGCGATTACGCTGGAGTCCGTACCCGAACCGTTCGAGTCCAGCGCCTTCAGGCTGATCAGCTTCGCGTTGGGCGCCACACCGGAGAATGTACGGAAGTACTTCCAGCCGGTGGAGTCCGCACCATTGCCGGCAATCAGCCCGGCCACGTGTGTGCCATGGCCATACTGGTCATACCGGTTGCCGGGAACAAAACTTGCGCTGAATACCAGGCGGCTCTTATCCCCATGAGCTGCACCCAGATCGTCCACTGGGTTGATGCCGCTATCCACTACGGCAACGCCAATGCCCGTTCCGTCATATCCCTGCGCCCACACAGCCGGCGCATTGATCGGCTCGGTCGTATACTCCGCAGCGGTAATGTTCACCGCCTCGCGCGCGCCCACAGGGCGGTCCAGCGAGATATATGCAACGTTGGGATCGTTAGAGAGGTCATCTAGCGACGACGCCGGCACATCAGCTGATGCGCTTCGAATCGAATGCAGCCAGCCGCGATGCGCACCGCCGTGGGCAGCGATCTTGTTTACATCTGTGGTGCCAGGATCATGTTTGTACTGAATGATGACGGGCAGTGTCTGAGTTGCCGACGACGCTTGTGAACTCTGAGCGGCCTGCGCGGACTCAATATCTTTCGAGAGCTTGGGGTTATGACGGTGATCTGTAGCAAAACCGGCCGCAGTCATGGAAAGAAGCACTGCAAAGCCCAGGCTCAATTTGAGCACACGAATCTTGTGAATCATTGGATGTAGCCTCCGAAGTGCAAAGATCCTGGGTAGAGAAAGTATTGCAAATGTGCACTACGCACAAAAATAATCACTTACATGTCTAGAGGACTACTTTTTATGTTTTGCTAAGTGGCGGAATAATACCGCTCCGAGTCCAATTCCCGCAAGAAGTCATCTCTCATGCTACGTAAAAACCAGCACAGTGAAATGCAACTCAAGTTGTAATAGGGCCCTTGTTGCCTATTCTAGCTGCCAATCCCACAAAAGTGTTATCTAACAGAATAATTTTTTAACCACCCAGAAAAGGATCAGATATCTCTTGCCTGTTTCCAGGGCCTGATCGCCCTCCGGTGCTCCAGCAACACCGCCGCCGGAACCGGTAGAGCCCCCAGCAGACAAAGTGTCGCCGGGTGGCACGCCTCCTCTATCTCACCCACCCCTAGACATTCCACAATTCTGCCTTCATCCAGCACCGCCACCCGGCTGCAGAGTTGCAGTACCGAAACCAAATCGTGGGAGATATACAGCAGCGCCGTACCATGGTTTTGATTCAATTGAATCAATAACTTGACAATCTCCGCCTGGGTCACAGGATCCAGTGCGCTCGTCGGCTCATCCGCAATCAGGATTGCTGGCTGGTGCAGCAGAGCCAGTGCGATCAGCACTCGCTGCGCCTGCCCCACGCTGATCTGCCTTGGCTTCCGCCGCAGAAACTCCGCGTCCGCCGGCAGCTGCACCTCTGGCAGCAACTCCGCCAGCCGCGCATCCAGCGCCACGCGCCCACTACGTTCATGTGCCTTCCATGCCTCGTCAAAGTGCGCCCGCAACGTCACCGCCCCGTTTAGCGCCGTCATCGGGCTCTGCGGAATCAGCGCCACCTGCTTCCCCCGGATACGTCGCGCCTCCCGCCCCGGCATGGTCAACAGGTTCTGCCCGCCGATAAGGACCTCACCCTTCACCTTGCCACCGCGCCAATCCAGCAATCCCAGCAGCGCCAGCACGAGCGTCGTCTTACCCGCTCCGCTGGTTCCGATCAGCCCAAGGGATTCCCCCGCGAACAATTCAAACTGCACATCCCGTAGCACCGCCTGTTTGCCATACTCTGCCTGCAGATGCACCTGCAGAATTGCCTCACTCATCGCTGCGCCTTTCGCCGAATCGAATCCACATTCCACACCAGCCCAGGTGAAAGCACCGCCGGACTGACCCCCACCAGCCGCTGTGAGATCGCGTCCAGCGCATTTGGATACACCAGGTAGATGAAGGGCTGCTCATCAGCCACGATCTGCTGTACCCGATCCACGGCCTGCTTCCGCACCCGATACACTGCACTCGTCGCCTGCAGCGTCATCTGTTTGTCGATCTCCGCCTCCCACGCCGTCGCCGGCGTCTTCTCAGACGGGTTCCACTGGTGATTTGGGGAACTGCTCAACCAGAGATTCATCATCGCATTCGGATCAGGCTCCACGTTAGAAAGTCCCAGCAGGCACGCTTCATAATCCTGCTTGTGCATCAGCCGTTCGATCAGCGCGGGAAAATCCAGCGTCACGATCGTCACCTGGATCCCAATCTGCGATAGATCCTGCTGGATCAGACTCGCCATCCTGGCCCGCGCTGCATTGCCAGCGTTTGTCACGATGGAAAACTTCACGGCGTGCCCACCTGAATCGTAAAGAAACGCTCCACTCATATGGAATCCCGCCGCAGCCAGCAGTTGCCTCGCCTCGCTCACACTCTCGTGCGGATACTTCAGCGTCCGGTTATGCCACACTGTATTTGCCGGGGAGATGAACGTGAATGCAGGCGTCGCATGGCCGCTGTATGCAATCCGCACCAGGTCCATGCGATGGATCGCCTGGCTCACCGCCACACGAAAACCTCGATTCTGAAACCACGCCTTTTCAAACTCCGGCAGTGGCGCGGCGTTCGCCTCGTTGAACCATAGCTGTTCCGTATTCAGCGATGCGCCCAGGTCGCGCACCGACTGCGGCGTCTTATGCGCCAGCACGTTGAAGTACTCCGGCGAGAGCCCTTCAATTAGGTCGTACTCTCCGCGCTGAAAGAGCGCTATCTCTTGCTCGTGGTTATTTTGTATGTCCAGTCGTATCCCGCTCGCATACGGCAGTTGCGCACCCGTGCCATCGTGCCGCCAGTAATTTGGGTTTCGCGCCAGCCGAACATATTGACCACGCTTGTACTCCGCCATCACAAACGGCCCTGCCGTCACGCGACCCGTCGACGACCGGTTCGCCGGCTCAATCGCTATCTCGTCAAACACATGGTCTACACCGACAACGCGCTTCGCCAGCCGCACCACCACCGTCAACCGGTCCGGCGTTGCCACCGTCACCGCGTTCGGCACCAGAAATTCCTGCGCCACCGGAGCCTGCGTCTCTGGCGCCAGCACGCGGCGCAGCGACCAGGCCACATCGACCGAAGTCAGCGCACTCCCATCAGAAAACCTCAGCCCGTTACGCAGCTTAAATGTCACCACTTTGCCGTCCGCGGAGATCGTGTAGCTTTCCGCCAGGTACGGCTCCGCCCTCTGCGTCTGCCGGTTCACCCGCAGCAGCACGCCGCCCGTCAGGTAGCGAACCTGCTCGGAGGCCGCCTCATCCACCTTTGCCGGATCAAACGTCTTCGGATCATATGGAATTGCCCATACCAGTTCTCCTGGCCGTCTTGCTACAGTCTGTCCCATGGCTACAGTCGTGGTCAGTACTATCAGTACCGCAACAGACAAATAACGGACAGCCGAATAACTACGCATGTGTTTCCTCAGACGTGAAAGATTCCAATAACAGCAGCACCACAACCAGCAAAATGATCGGCAGATACACCCAATGCGATTGGGCCAGCAGCGCGGAGTTATCTAACTCCATCAACATGCTGCCCCAGGACGGTACCGGCTCGCCGATTCCCAATCCCAGCGCGCCCAGGTTCGCTTCTGCCACGATAAATGCCGGCACGCAGATCAGGAACTGCGGCAGCAACAACGGCCGCAGATGGGGCACAATGTGCAGTCTCACAAGTTGCCGTGTCCGTAGTCCAGACGCGTATCCCTGGATCACCCACTCCGCTGACCGAAGCGTTCTGGCCCCGCTGTAGATTGCGCGCGCGCAGGCCGGCCAACCCAGCGCCGCCAGCACCAGAAACGTGATCACCGCCATCTGCATGGGAGAAGCCGTCAACGGCAGCAGCGACCGCGCCATCATCAGCAGAAACAGCCATGGCAGCGACAAAAATACATCGCTCACAAACATCAGCACGCCCGCCACTGGTGCCGGGCTGAACGCAGCCAGTAACCCCACCACTGCCGCAATCGCCGTTGTGATCGCAGCGGCCGCTGCCGCACCGCCCAGCCCAATCAGCAACGCCGCTGCTACCCGCACCGTGCGGTCGCGGCCCAGTTCATCCGTCCCCGTCCAGTGCTGCGCCGTCGCTGGAACCATCGCCATCTCGCGATCCTGGTATGCGTAGCCATACTTCGAAGTCCACACCGCCAGTAGACTCACTACGATCAGCGCCAGCAGAATACCCGCCGCCACGCGCCGCCTCATGCCGCCGCCTCCAGCGTCTGCTTCTGCCCGCTCAGCATTCCCGCCACGCCAATTGCAAATGCCATCAGCAAACTCACCGCCACCAGCACCGGCAGGTCACGATTCATCACCGCAGCCCATGCCAGCTGTCCTACCCCCGGCACGTTGAAGATCACCTCAATCGGCACCAGCGCACCCAATGCGGTAACCACAGAAAGCGTCGCCAGCGCATACAACTGCGGTGCAACTCCCGGCAGAATATGCACGCGGATCAGTGCCTGCAACGGCAAACCCTGTGCCCTGCCCTGCAACATATGTGGCGAACTCCACGTCCCCCGCAGCGCACTGCGAAGAAATTTGAACTCTCGCGCAGCAATCAGCAGTGCCAGCACCAGCACCGGCCCTCCCATTTCTGCCAAAATGCACGCCGTAGCCAGAGCGGCTGTCGGCATAGCCAGCAGTAGCGTGAACGGCAAACCCCACAGCGCCCCGCCCTTGCGCACCGCGCTCACCGGCAGCGCAGCGCACAACGCCAGCAGCCACCCATAAAAAATCCCGCGCAGCAGCAGCCACGCGGAAACCTGTATCCGGGGAGCGATCAGTTCCGTCACCGGCACCTCATACTGCCGCGACTCGCCGAAATCGCCATGCACCCAACCCTTCACCTCGCGGACGGCGATCTCGCTCAGTGTCTGCGTGCCCGCGGCTTGCATCTCGTTGCGCGCGGTAGCCGCATACTTCGCATCCATCTCGCGCTCGTCCGCGAAGAATCCCGGCGCAAACCGTACCAGCAGAATCGTTCCAGCGGCAACACAGAGCATGAGAAGCAGCGTACGGCCTACTCGTCTCAAAACCCCTTTCGTTCGATTCACAATGCCCCTGCCAGCTTCGAAGCGGTAGACGGTGGCACCCCATCCTGCCCCACAGCCCCGATTTGCTGCTTGTGAGCATACATGCGACGGTCGGCCAATCCCAGCAATGCCTCGGCAGAGCTGCAATCCTCCGGGTAGAACGCCGCGCCAATACTGCTCGACACCTCAATACCCAGCGTCTTCGATGCCTCGCGCACCGAACTCTCCAGTCGCTTCAGCCGCGGAGCCCATGCACCGCTATTCACACCCGGCAGCAGCATCACAAACTCGTCCCCACCCATGCGCGCCACCACGTCTTCCTTGCGGCAGCTCTTGCGCAGTGCATCAGCAATCACTCGCAGCAGCTTATTGCCCATCACATGGCCATACTTATCGTTAACAGCTTTGAAAGAATTCAGATCACAGACTACGATCCCCAGTGGCTCCGTCAGGTTCCGGGCCATGTCCAGCTTACGCTCCATCTCAATAAAGAACTGGCGCACGTTGGGCAGTTGCGTAATGAAGTCGACCTGCGCATGCGCGTTCACATCGCGGAAGGTGAATGCATTCTGCAGCGAGAGTGAGAACTTTGACTCCACCGCCAGCAGAATGCGCAAATGGTCTTTGGAGAACGCATTCTCCGCCGCCGAATAGAGTGTCAGCACCCCAAACACACTTCCGCTCGGCCCATATAGCGGCAGTGCCAGCGCAGACCGAAGTGCAGGCCCTGCATCCGCACTCGCAACGTGATTTGACTCTACCTCCGGATTACCGTTGATGATGGTCTTACCCGTTGCCGCCACCCAGCCGGAGATACCTTCACCCAGCGCCACCGGTTCCATGGAGAGTGAGCTTGAGCCCTCGCCATCCATATAGTGCGGCACCAGCAGGTTGCCATTGTTCAAATAGATTGCGAAACAATCGAATGATATCCATTGCCCCAGCCTGGACGACATCATCGATGCGGTCTCATTTGAGTTCAGCGAATTGCCCAGGGTGCGGCTCATCTCAAAGATAGCCTGCGCCTCCTGGCTCGCCGCAGCGATCAGGTCCAACGCGCCCTGGTGCATAGACAGCGGCCCGCGGCTCACCGGATCGTTCTCCTCACTATTCTGCGCCGACTCGTAGTTCGGCTCCTCAAATCCCGCTCCCGGCGCCGCGCCGCGTGCAATCCGCAGATTGGTCAGCAGTGGTGCCAGCGTCTGGCTCTCCCTCCGTGCCATCTCTTCCAGATCCACATAGTTCTCTTCCAGAATTCGCACCACCGCTGGATCAAACTGCGTGCCCGACCTGCTCTTGATCATCTCCAGAGCCTCTGGTACCTGGATCGCCCGCCGGTATGGCCGATCCGATGCCAGCGCGTCAAAGCAGTCTACCACCGCCAAAATGCGCGCCCCCAGCGGAATTTCCTCGCCCTTCAGCCCATCCGGATAGCCGCTGCCGTCCCACGCCTCATGGTGCGATCGCACGATCGGCACTACCGGATACGGGAACCGTACTCGCTCCAGGATGTCTGCACCCACCACTGGGTGGATCTTCATCTTGTCGAACTCTTCCGGCGTCAGCTTGCCGGGCTTATTAATGATGTGCTCCGGCACCGCCAGCTTTCCGATGTCGTGCAGGAACGAAGCCGTCAACAGCGCCCGCATCCCCAGTTCATCCATCCCCATCAGCTTACCGATCTCAGACCCATACACGCGCACCCGCAGCAGATGGTCATGCGTATTCTGGTCCTTGGCCTCAATCGCCATCGCCAGGCCTTCGATCGCCCGCAGGTGCAGTGCCTCCGTCTCCTCCAGATGACGCTGCCGCTCCTGGATCGAAACGCTCTGCGCCCGGTACGCTCGGTAGATGGTGTACACGATTGGGAAGATCAGCAGCGATGTCGGCCAGCCGAAGTCCACCGTGGTCAGGTGAATAATGACCGCCAGGAATGCGCCCACCAGGTAGAACGGCAGATACCAGGGAAACTGCCGCCGCCAGAAGTTGAATGGCTGTTCACCCTTGGACCATGCAATCACCAATGCCACTGGCATCGTATTTGCGAGGAAGTATGCCGTGGCCGCCAGTGCCAGCGCTGGTGCCATCTCATTGCGATAATGCAGCGAGGCTGCGTACACATAGCATGCCACTGCGGTTGCCGCTACCACATTACCCACGTTGAACGCGATCTGCACCACGGTGAATGGCTTCAGCACCTGCACCCGGCACTGTGCAAATACGCTGATCGCCGCCAATGCCACCGCCTGCTCCGGCGACAATTCCAGAATGCCCAGCAATATAAAAGGGAAATTGACTGACATCGTGCCATCGCCCGTGGGCATGGCAACTTTCAAACCGGAACTCAGCAATACTGCCACAAGGTAGACACCGAATCGCACCCAGTCGTGACTCGGCGAACCGGAGGCCCACCTCACGCCCCAGGCGGCTGATGCAATCATCAGCGCAATCAGTACCTTGACTCGAACTGGCATGTACCCTCGTTCGTCGCCCAACCGTTAAGGTATCGGACTATTCAACTCGTGCAATTAATTCCCACTTCGGGATAAAAGGCGTTGGCTTGATTTTACTGGTGTGACAAGGCTCACGAATGACATAAAAGTTGTACAACGAAAAAGAATTGGCTTGGACAGCTTTTCTTTTCTGCAACCTGGGCCCCGGAACTCCTCGCCTCGCTCCCGGATGAACCAGCTGGAGGTCACTGTTGTACCACGGTCTTGACCCAAATGTCCCGCTAATCCAGCTCACAGTCTCCCACCACTCATCCACAAACCCTGTATGCCGTCCCCTATCTCTCCGCTTTTGAACCGGCAACCTCACTTAGAACTTAAAGCGCAAGGGGCCGCCTCTGCTTACAGAGGCGGCCCCTTCCCCTCCAAATTACTGGATCGTAACGCTGATCGTCGCAGTCTGGTTTAGGTTCGCAGAACTGGTGCCGGCGGCTGCTATGGCCGTTACCACCACCTGCACGTTGTTAGTCCCTGCCGGGGTGGAATAGTTGTTACTGCCGCAACCCGTCACACCGAAGGCTACGCACGCCATCACCGCCAGTAGCAGTAACCCACGCGTCGCGGCCACCAGCTTCCGGCGCCGGAACACCAGCAGCATTGTCATCAGCAGCGCCGGTATCCACAGCACGGCCGCCTTTACCGGACCTGACTCAGCATGCGGTGCAAGCGTGTAGATCTGTAGCATCACGGTCTGAACCACGTTATTGCCGGTAAAGCTTATGGTCGACGGCGTAAACATGCAGCTGGAGAAGGCCGGCAGCCCATTGCACGCATAGGTCGCAGTGCCCTGGTAGTTGCCGTACGGTGTAAACGTCAGCGTTGCCGAGCCCACCGCACCCCGTGTAATCATCAGCGTCGTCGGATTCGCCGTCACGCCATAGCCCGGCGTCACCACCACCTCAGTGAACGCAGCCGACGTTGCCCCATTGAAGTTTCCATCACCCAGGTACTGCGCCGTGATGGAAGCCGTCTGTACCGTGGTGAACGTATAGGTGAACGATGCCGCGCCGTTTACCAGCGTCACCGGCGAACCGATAGCCGTGGTTCCGTTGAAGAACTGCACAGAACCCGTTGCCACACCCGTGGAACCCGTCGTTGCATCCGTTACGGCCACCGCAAATGTCACCGGTACGCCCACACCCGCGCCTGCCGTCACTGGCACCGGCGCCGTCTGGCTGAAGGTGATCGCCGTCGCCGCCTTCGTGATCGTCAGTGCCCCCGGTGTATTGGTCACGTTGTAGTTGCCCAGCTTCGAGTTCGGATCGCTCAGCGTCGCCGTAATACTGTAACTCCCGCCAGGCGCCGAGGTTTTTGTTGCTGTCGTGGAGTAGCTCGCGGTAATACCATCCCCGCTCACCACTCCAGTCACCGTCCCCGTGAAGGTTGGGAATGCGACACCATAGACGCTTGTGACTGCATTGACCGTCACCGTAAGCGCAGCCTTCGTGATCGTCAGCGCCGCCGGTGTATTGGTTACGTTGTAATTGCCCAGCTTCGAGTTCGGATCACTCAGCGCCGCCGTAATACTGTAGCTCCCGCCAGGCGTCGAGGTCGGCGTTGCCGTCGTGGAGTAGCTCGCAGTAATGCCATCACCGCTCACCACTCCAGCCACTGTTCCAGTGAAGGTTGGGAACGTCGCGCCATATACGCTCGTCGCGGCATTCACAGTTACCGTGAGCGGAGCCTTGTTCACCACCAGCGTTGTCGTTCCTGTCGCCGATTTATACAGCGTGGAATGGCTGCTGTCCGGCGTCCAGGCTGCCGTCAGCGTGTATGTGCCGGCGGCCAACACCGTGGCAGCGGTCACCGCAACCGGCGAGCCTGTACCCAGAGTTGCCGTATACGTTGTCGTTCCACCCGTCGTCAGTGAGGTCGCATTGTATGCCGTCGTTGCATTCAGATTGCTCACCAGCGTCGTTCCGTAGGTGATCGCCGTCTGCGCCGGATACGTCACCGTCGGCGTCAACTGCCCCACCTGGATCTGCACGTTGATGCCCGTCGCCGCCGCATAGTTTGTATCACCCGTGTACGTGAGGGCCACCGTATACAGCCCCGCGCTCAGCGTGCTCGGCGTCGGCACCGTTGCAGCGCCAGAGCTGATCGCTGCAGTTCCCGTGCAACTCGCCGCGCACGGCGATCCAATGGTGTAGCCCACCGTACCGCTCGGCGTAGAGATACCCGTGCCGCTGTACTGCCCCGTCACTGTAACCGGGACGCTGCCCGTGGTCGTCACCGTGATCATCACCGGTTGCGTCGTCGGCCCGGTCAGCGTCGAACTCGCCTTGCCCACCGTGATCGGCACCGCCGTTGTCTTCGTCACCGCGTTGAAGTTTGTATCCGCCGCAGCCGACGCACCATACGTCTGCGCGCCCACCAGCGCCACCGTGCTGAACGTTGCCACACCCGTCACCGGCGCCACCGTTGGCGTCAGCGTTGTGGTGTTGTCGTAGAACGTCACCGCGCCAGTCGGCGAACTGCCGCCCAGCGTCGGCGTGGACGACGTTGCCCGGATCGTCACCGCCTGCCCATACACCAGCGTCGTCGGCGAAGCCGTCACCGTCAGCGTTGGGCTGGCAACCGTATTGGTCTCCGAGAAGGTGACCGTGCCCAGACCGGAATTGCCACTCACGGTAGCCGAGATGTTGTACGCTCCAACAGTCCCATTGGCCGTTGGCGTGCTATTCACTACGCCGGAGCTGTTGGTCACGCCGCTGGTTGGGTTCAGCGATGCGCTTGCCCCAGTGGTCGGTGCCGTGAAGTTGATCGTTAGCCCGCTGATGCTGTTGCCATAATCATCTGTGACGCTCGCCTGGATGGTTGTGCCGAACGCCGACCCGATCACGTTGCTCTGGCCGGAACCGTGCGATCCGAAGAACTGCGTAGCCGTAGCCGCACCGACGGTAATGCTGTTGCCGGATGACGCGACGCTCGCGCTCGTGTCCGTAGCCACCAGCGTGTCCGCGCCCGCCTTCTTGAAGATCACGCCAGTCGTCGAAGTGAACGCGTGCACACCCGCGTCCGCACCGGTGAATGTATACGTCGTGCCCCCACCAGCCAGCGCCGCCAGCGTGTCCGAACTGGAGATGGTGATCGTCCCGGTATAGCCGGTCGCCACCGCTGTCCCGTTCATCGCCGTCACAGTGAACCCGTTCGTCGCACCCGCCGTACCCGTTCCCGGCAGACCCGTAATGACCAGCGCCGTCAGCGGTATGGTGCCCGTGCCGGAGAGCGTGAAGCTCTGTGTGGAACCCACTCCGTTCAGGTTGTTATCCACGATAGTCAGTATCGCCGCGTTCGATGTAGCCGTCGGCTTGAAGCTGACCATGCTGCTGCAGGTCGCACCGGCGGCCAGCGTCGCTGGAGAACTCGAAGTGGTGAGCTGCGGGCAGGTGCCTCCGGTCGAAAGCGAGTAACTTGCGGGCACGCTGCCACCGAAGTAAGGATTCGTCCCCGTGGTAGGCACGGAGACGACCAGGTCCGCATTGCCGCTGTTGATAATCGATATCGTCTTCGGGCTGTCGCTGCTTGTGCTCCCAATGTCCGTTGTCGCAAAGCTCAGTGCCGGCACATCAGCAACGTC
Source organism: Acidobacteriaceae bacterium (assembly GCA_036404255.1). GTDB lineage: Bacteria > Acidobacteriota > Terriglobia > Terriglobales > Acidobacteriaceae > JARLFX01. The sequence continues at coordinate 21,727 of DASWOP010000065.1, forward strand.
GATCTCCTTCACCGCATTGCTGGAGCCATC
>DASWOP010000066.1:0-12408 GCA_036404255.1 Acidobacteriaceae bacterium
AGAAGCATTGGTTCCGCATTGTGCGTTTGCAGCGGTAAATGCCAGCGGTGATCCGGAATAGGCGGTAAAAGTTCCAGAGAACTTATATCCACCCAAAATTGCGCGGCTATAGGGATTCCCTCCACCCAGTCTTCCCTTCCCAATGGGCAGAGCCCAGACACCAGTCATTGCCAGATTGTGGCGCTGGCTTGACGTCGACTCACTCCGCTCGATGCGGAAGTGGTCAAGCGCGCGACCACTCAGACTGTACCTGGCCGGAATATCGTAGCCCGAACGGAAGGTGGTGCTGTTATCAATCGACTTCGACAAGGTGTAAGTCACCATGTAAGAAAGTCCATGCGACTCGCGACGCACCAGGTAAAGTTGTAGGCCCTGATAGTTGGTATTGGAATAGTAACCATATGCATCGCTAACACTTCCATACTGGGGAAATGCCTTCAATGCCTGCGAAACCTTCTGTGTCTGGTCAAAAGTAACCGCATTGTAGTTGGGCGCTGGAACCCCCGCTGCCGCAATCGCAGCAGCTACCCTCGTCGGTGTTGCCGTCAAATCCAGTGTACTGCCTGCAGCGAGGAAAGCCGGATTGAGCTGGTTGATAAACTCACCCCGTCCGTTCGCCGTATCTTCTTGGATAAAGTGCCCCTCTGAACCCACATAGCTGGCTGTCAGAGTCAGGTTGCTGGTGATCTCGCGCTGGAAACCAACGCTCCAGTTTACGTACTCTGGTGCACGGCCACCCAGGTACTTATCTCCATAGCTCACACCCTGACCGCTGCCAGTGTATCCAGCCACGTTGGTATACCCAGTGCCTACGGTCGAAGACAGATTTGTCGCGAGTTGAGCCACGCCAGTTGTGGGGAAACCTAGATCCAGAACAGGATTCGGAGCAACATAGCCAGTCGTCTGGACCCAGCTGACCTTGGGCGTAGCACTGAAGCCCAGTGTGCCTGTACCCGTGCGGGAGTTGGTGCCGCCACCAATACCGTTACCATGGGTAAACATCAGGCCATAACTTGCGCGAATCACGGTCTTAGGAGTCACGGCATATGCGAAACCAATACGTGGGCCAAAGTTCTTGAAATAATCATTGATTGGTGTGTGGCAGTTACAAGAAGCGCCGGCTACAGCATTGCCTGCAAAATTAATCGTGCCCCGGGTTCCACTGACTGGGTTGATTGCTGTCGGGTTCAAATAAGAGAGCCTGTCCTTTACCTCTCGATAGGCAGGGAAATAATCCCAGCGCAGACCGGCATCGACCGTCAGCTTCTTCGTTGCTCTCCATGTGTCCTGTATGTAAGGTGAGATCGGGCGGAACCTTGCTCCATTCTCCGGCACAAAGTTCTGGGTCACGGTCACACTATCCGGCGCACCAGTCAGGAAGCTGGCATAGGCTACACCAGTTGTTGTACTGGTGGTTGCTGTTGGTTGATGTGTAATGGAATCAAGCGTGAACCCGGAAGTCTCAGTGATCGCATTAGCGATGGTAAGTGGCGTTGTTCCGGTTGTTGCTGTTAAATTCTGGTACTGCATCCACGCGATCTGTCCACCGATCGTGATCAGGTGCTTTCCCTTGGTCCATTGCAGGTTATCGATCAGCGCATAAGAGTTAGCAATTTGCACGCTGGCGGTAACGCCTGCAAGCGTAGTCGGCGCGACCACGCCAGTAAAACTAACCGTTGGATAGGCGTCCTGCGCCTGACCGATTGGCAGGTTGCCATAGCCATTCGCGGCCGCTCCATATTGCGATCCACGGCCAGCATTGAAGGTTGGCCCGTTATACCGGGAGAAACCATAGTTGAGTTGATTCACAATATGGGGCGTGATCGTGTAAGCGTCCTGCAGAATAATCACAGTCGTCTTCGGCGCATAATACTGGCCGTAGTAAATCGGGATAGGGCCGTTGTTTCTGCCGGATGTAGTCTGAAGGGTGGTCGTCGTGCTGGCTTGGCGTCCCTGGGCCACGATCAGCGAGAGCTGATTCTTGGAACTGATGGCATAATCCAGGCGGTGTGTCGTCATCCAGTTCTTCAGTCCATACTTGGAGCCCGCTAAATAGTTATTTGTAGTAGCGGTATTGGTATTTGGAGGAAGAAAGCTCTGGAGATTCCTCGCCACAGTCGATTGCAGCGCCAGCGGAATAATGTTATATCCGGTGCTCGCGCCGTACGGATCAGTGGGGCCAAATGGCGTCCGCACATAACCGCTGCCTGATGCCGTTGTCGTGCGCGGATCTAGGATGCAATTGGCTGGGGCTGCGTTCGGTAAACTGCAATTCGCGCCGCTTGCCAGCAATTCGCTGAAGTCACCCGTCCGCATCGCAGCAGTCGGCTGCGTCTGATATGAGGGCTTCGGTCCATGTGTGAAATCGTACCGGCCGTAGTTACCGAAGTAGAAGAGCCTGTCTCGAATGATCGGACCGCTCAAAACAATGCCGTACTCATTCATATGCTCTGTTGGCTTGGTTGGATGCCCGGCAGCGCTAATGAAAGCTGGTGCGAAAAATCCCCAGGTATCGAACGCCGTATTGCGAATGTAATCGTATACGGAACCGTGATATTTGTTATTGCCGGATTTGATGGAGAAGTTCAACACCCCCTGGCCTTCATACATGGCAGGGTAGCCATTGGTCTGGACCTGGAACTGGTCCACCGCATCCACCGAGATCGCCGACCACACAAAACGGGTATCGCCTTCACCGGACGCCATCGTGAACGGAATACCGTTGATATAAACAGCAGCAGCAGCACCACGACTGCCCGATCCGTTGATCACACCTACGTTTGTAGTCTGGTTGCCATTGGTTTCATTGCTCTGCACACCAGGCATGAATTTGACGAAGTCCGTTGCACGGCGCTGGCCGGCAGCTCCGGCAGCTCCCATCTCAATCGGCAACGCAGCGTACATGGATTGTTCCATCGTCACGCCCAACGTTGCATTCGTCGTCTCAAGCGCCGGCGGCAGACTGGTGACAGTCACCGTCTCGGTAGAGGCGCCAAGTGTAAGCTTTACCTCAAGATTGACCACTTCCAGCGCGTTCACATGCACCGTCTGCTGCACGAACCCCTGAAAGCCCTCTGCGCTCACGGTCACCGTATAGTCCGAAGGATCCAGTGACGACAATTCATAGTCGCCGGATGACGTCGACTTCCGCACCGTCTTCACATTAGTGCCTTTGTTGACGGCCGTTACGGTGGCGTTGGGAACTACCGCCCCAGTCTGATCCAGCACGGTTCCACGAATGGACCCCTTACCGGAAAGCTGGGCTACGGCGGCACTGGTGAAGGCAATCGTCAGCAGAAGAACAAAAGCTGTAATTGCGTGGCGAATCATCTTGGAAACTTGGACAGTACGCATCATTTCGACCTCTCAAGAAATCGTGCAAGGAGTTACGTGGTTCGTTATCTCTAATCTTTTGCCTGCGCACCCACAGTTAGGTACTCGCAACAGGTAAGACCAGTTATCTTGACCGCCGAGCATCATCCACCCCCGAAAGAACGCCTGTCAAGTTTTTTTGCTGTGGATTTGTTGTACAAAAAAATACTCATTAAGTCCGCCCTTGCAACAAACTAGAATCCTTGCATTTCATTCACTTATGGCGTTTTTCGTCTTCTCTCTATGGAACGTTTTACTGCCCTGTGCTCATTTGGTTTTTTGCCTCTGACGCCTTACGATCAAATCCGCGGTGGTATGTACCACTGGCACATTCAGGAGGCAGCATTGTCGACCATCTCTCGCCCCGCCCTAGCCGCTGTTGCACTGCGCTTCGTTGCCGTTGCACTGGCCTTCACGGGCATCGTCTGCCACGCCCAGAAGCCCGCCCTACCCACGCTGCGCGTAGCCGCCGACGGTTCCGCCCCATATGCCTCGGTACAATCTGCCGTCGATGCTGCTCCTGAATCCGGTGGCGCCATCATCCTCATCGCCAAGGGCAGCTATCGCGAGATCGTCACCATCCACAAGCCGGGCATCACCCTGCGCGGTGCCACAGCCGATCCCGGTCAGACCACTATCGTCAACGACCACAACGCCGGCGAGAACGGTGGCACCCTGCACTCCGCCACTGTCTCTGTCTACGCAGACGACTTCCACGCCGAGCAGCTCACCATCGCCAACGACTTCAACCGCACCCACAGCCAGGTCAGCGCCGGCTCTCAGGCGCTTGCGCTCCTCCTTCAGGGCGATCGCGCCGTACTGCGCCACGTCCACCTTCTCGGCAACCAGGACACACTCTTCGCCGGCCACAAAAGCTGCATGGCCACTGGCGGAAAAGACTGCCCACCCGCACGCTCTTTCTTCTCCGATTGTCTGATCGCCGGCAATGTTGACTTCATCTTCGGCGACGGTGCCGTTGTCTTCGATCGCTGCGAGATTCGCAGCACCACCCACGCCGCTGGCGGCTACATCACCGCACAGAGTCGCGTCGCAGCGGACCAGCCCGGCAGCGTCTTCGTCTTCCGCAACTGCACCCTCACTGCCGAACCCGGCGTCACCAACATCTTCCTTGGGCGGCCCTGGCGACCCTATGCCACGGTCGTCTTTCTCCACACGCAGATGGGCGACCACATCCAGTCCGTCGGCTGGCATGAGTGGCACGAAGGCGAGACCCATTCGCTGGAAACCGCGACCTATGCGGAGTTTGATTCCACAGGCCCCGGCGCGGCCGGCATCAGAGAAGGCAAGCGAGAGCCCTTCTCCCACCAACTCACCGCTACACAGGCCGAGGCATACTCCACCGCTGCTGTTCTGAGTGGCAGCGATCATTGGGACCCGGAAAGCATCCGCTAGAACAAAATTTTCTGTTGGTGTAGCGGTTTAGCTAGCGCAAATTTTCTATTGCTGTATGCGGTTGGTTAAACCCATTTGTTTGTCATTCCGAAGCGCAGCGCACAGAATCTGCTTCTCGGGTGCCGCCACAAATCATTCCATCGGGAAAACCACTCTACGCAATAGCACGCACTTAACTAACTCAAGAACGATAGGGCTCCTGATCCGTTGATCAGGAGCCCTATCGTTTTAAATCATCACCGCCATGCAACAGCCGTGTGTGTAGCACCTACGGAACCTGCGGTGGTCCCACCAGCGGAGTCTTCACCGGCACCGCCACACCCACAAACTCCGTCAGCGAGTTCAGCGCCTGGTTGGAGATCCACACATTGCCTGACGCGTCAATCGCGAGCGCGTACGGTTCCACCATACCAGCATCGCTGCCAAAGCCGATGCTGGGCGAAAACCCTGCTCCCGGCGTAGTTGTCGCCGAGCCCGCCAGTTCAGAGAAGGAATTGCCGCGATAGTTAGCGACCCACACTGTGCCGCCGCCATCCACCGCGATGCCCTGCGGATGCACAATGCCTGAACCCGTGTACCCGCGGGAAACCACCGTGCCCGTGCTGCTCAGTTCGCTGATGCTGTCACCGAAGTAATTAGCCACCCACACGTACCCTCCGGCGTCTACCGCTAGGCCAGAGGCCCCCGAACAGCAGGTGATCGGCGTAACCGTACTACCATCGGCCGAGACGCGCGTCACCGTATTCGAAGATTGGTTCGCGATCCAGCCAACGTGGTTGTTGTCCGCGGCCACAGCCACCGGGAACTCCAGTGAGCCATATCCGCAGCCTTTACTGTTGCAGTTCGTCGTTATCTGCGTTCCGGCGTTGGCATAGAGCGCATAGGTCGAGTTGCCATAGTTCGCGATCCACATATTGCCATTCGGGTCAGAGGCAATCCCCGTCGGGAAGTAGATTCCGGCGGTGTAGCCGATGCCGCTGGAGATAGCGACACCTGCATTGCTAAACTTCGACACCGTGCCACCGTTATATGGGCTGCCCGGAGTCTCGTCATTCTCTACCCACACGTTGTTCGCTCCATCGATTGCCATGCCGTACGACTCATGCAATCCCGAACCGGTAATGCCGTTGGCAAAGACCGGCGTGCCACCCGGCTCGAACTCCGAAAGCACCTCGTTGTAGTTCGCTGACCATACATTGCCGTAGCTATCCACCGCGATAGCTGTGGGCTCGTTCATCCCGCCACCCGTGACGGTGATATACGTCATCCAATCCGGCGGTGGGTCCGAAAGCACCGGCGTAAACGTGGTGCCGGTCGCAAGCGTCCATAGCGCCGTCGCATTGTTCCCCGGCTGGCGAGCAATGTTGAACGCAGCATCCACCGTGTTGCTGGGCGTCGTAACCGGTGCCGTAGTCGTTGCTGCCGCGCTGAACAAAGCGGTGCAGGATGCACTGTTCACTGCGCACGCTGTGAACGCGTTCGCCAGCGTATTGAGCTTCGCGCTGGAAACCGTCACGTTCGTAGCAATACTCAAACTGGGCGAGACACCCGTTGCCGTATCCACCAGCACCTGTTCCGTCACAATGGCATGTGCCAGGCCAGCCGCGTTTGTCGCAGTCGCACCGATATTGCCACCCGTTGAGTAAAACTGCGCCAGCGTCGCGGCCGTAGCCACAGTCGAAATCTCATTCAGCGTAACCGAGGTGTTTGTCGTCAGGCTGCCGCACGGCGGCAATGGTGTAATCAGCCACAGCGCGCTGTTGTAGCTTCCCGTGATTCCAACCTGCCCGCCCTTCGCCAGCAGATAGATCGCGGAGCTCGCCGTTGGGCAGGTAAAGCTCGACGGTATCGCGAAATTGCCGTTCACGTCCGTGCTCACGGCTCCGCTCAGCAGTGCGGTTGCCGTAGAGCCATTCCCTGTAGTCCCGGCTGCATAAAGCTGCACACTTGCACCCACTACCGGTGTCGCGGACGAGGTAACCACGCCGCAGAAGAGCAGTCCGGATGCCGGGCAGGCCCAACCAACCTGCACCAGAAAACTGGTCGTCGCCGTCGCCGTCGTATAGTTTCCAGCGGCTGCCTGGCTCGCCCCCAGCACCACCGTGCCGCCCATCCCGGTCAGCGTTACCGTGCTGCCAGAGATCGTCGCCGGTCCGCTCGTCACGCTATACGTGATTGCTCCCGTAGATGGAGATGTCGCGCTCACCGTGAACGCCGAAGCGGTATTAGCCTTCGCCGGAACGACCGTAAACCTCAAACCCGGCGTTCCCGCCACCACAGAGAAGCTGGTCGTCGCTGTCGCTGCTGCATAGCCCCCGCTGGCTGGCTCACTGGCGCTCAGCGTCACCGTTCCAATCCCGGTCACGCTCACCATCGTTCCAGCGATCGTCGCCGGCCCGCTCGCCACGGCATAGCTAATCAAAGCGGTCGAAGCCGATGTCGCATTCACTGAGAACGCCGCATCGCCGTACGCATGCGTGGCAACCTTGTCGAAAGCCAGACCAGGATCTGTGGGTCCCTGAACCGAGCCACCAGAGCCGCAACCTGCAAGCAGCAGACCACAGAGCGCAGTAAGAACAAGAATGGACGATGAGTACGACATTCGACAGGAACGCATAGAAGTGACCACCGGCAACAGCAAAATGAGGAGCTTTTTATCTTGTGCCGAATTTTACGCTATCAGCGCACCTTCCGGCATAAATACCCCGTTACAGGACCCAATCCTACTGCTCCGGCGTTGCCTCTGCCCCCGCCGGCCCGCGATACTCGCTGGTCAACTCCGCCAGGTCGATCTCGCTCACAAACCCGCGCAACTCGCCCAGCAGCATGGTCCGTGCCGCTTCCCTCGGCATGGCCACATCCGTCGTCTCCGCCCGCAGCAATACCGGCAGAGGCTTCGATTCCTGCTGCAATAAGGCCCCCGCATGCGGCAGGCTGAAGATAATCCCGAAGTGCGAGCGCACCACCGTGTACTGGCCGCACCCGGCCAGCGTGCATTGCGTGCTCGCCTCGACAAACTGGCTCACGCCGTCGTTGTACATCGACGCGCTGAACGACTCCTCAGCGTGCCCGGCCGATGGCAGGTTGACCGTTCCCTGCCAGATCGCATCCTCACCCCGAGCCACATGGCACAGCGTCGTGTCATGCGCGCCCATCACTGGCGAAATCCCAAGCTGGATACGCAGCCCGTTGTCGTTGCGCACATACTCCGCCCACTCGTAGATGATCACCCCGGTCGAGAGCTGTTCCTTCCACGTGCGCGCAAGCGTGTACGCCCCCATCTGCTGCGCAAAATGCCCGGTGAAAGCCGCCGGCTGATGATGCTCCGCCCCGCTGATACCCCGTACGATCTTTGTCGTGGCCGGCACCGCATACGCCACCGATCCCAACACCACGACCACCGCCAGTGCTGCCAGCCGCGGATAATAGGTTCGCTGTGCCCCTGCATCCTCCGCCGCCGCCTGCGCCTGCGCTTCGGAATCGTCCGCAGGCTCCTGCTCCGTCAGTCCGCGCTTATGGCCTGCCTTGCGAATCACAATCACCAGCAGCGCCGCCGCCAAGGTAAACAGGCATGCCCCGATAATGTAGTCCCCACCCGTCGCCTTGTCCTGCATCCACACGATCTTCAGGGCCACCAGGTAATACAGCACCAGCACGCACAGCCGCAGAAAATTGAACACATAGCCCAGCAGAATGGCTCCCGCCACCAGCAGCGCCCATACCCGCAGACGGAAGCGGTAGATATACCCCGCCACTAGCGCGATGTACCCCATCGTCGTGGCGCCGCGAATGCCGTTGCACCCCGGAGCGATGAACATGCCGAAATCCGGCGTAAACATCAGCCGCAGCTGGTCCGGCGTCAGCGGCTGCCCCAGCGCCATGGCAAACCCGCGGGCTACATGCGCGGAGATGCGCTGCAGCGGCAGATCGACGAACACATTGAAGATATGCGGAACCGGATCGACGCACAGCAGCAGCAGGATCGGAAACAGCGCCGCTCGATACAGTCTGGTCCCGCCAAACAACAGAACCACGCCGCTGGCATACGCAAAGATCACCACGCCATGCGGCGGAATATACAGTGACCACGATGCCGAAAGCACCAGCAGCAGCACCGCCTGCGAACGCACATGCACGGCAGCGATCGTGACCAGAATAATGACCAGTCCCCACCAGGTGCCACGAATCTCCCATCCGATACGCCGCCACGCGCGCAACAGCAGCGCCAGGCTGACCAGCGGGATAAACATGCCAAGTGATTTCAGGGGGTCGTACACCCACATCGCCCAGAGATAATCCAGCGTGGGGAAGATCGCCAGCGTGCCGACCAGGGCTACTACCAGCGCCAGCACAGGCTTAAACGTAAAAAAGCCACTCAACTCCTGGCGCAGAAAAGCTGGAAAATTATCTGCGTCAGGAGTCGCTGGCATAATTTTTACTACGAACTCTCGGTTAGAACGGGGTTAGCTTAGTCTTTCTTTGACTTGCGCGCATTGAAGCGAGCGCGTGCGGCAACTACGAACGCACCGGCAGACCCAACCAGTGCGAGAATCGCCGTTGGTGCCTCAGGCGAATCACCACAACCGGACTGTGCGTGCAGCGGGAGAGCTGCTGCGAGAAAGAGGGCAGTTCCAACAACGAATAATGACTTCTTCATGAGTGGCCTCTGTAAAAAATTTATCGAACCGGTAGAGCTCTGTCAAACCTGACCGCAAAACACTACAGAAATTCACATGGGGTTCAACTGACCCCGTCCATCCTGATAAAGTGGTTTACCCCACCCTCAAAAACCTACCTCACCCTTATACGTCCCAAACATGAACCTTGCAACCATCTTTTCGATTTTTCACAATATTCCATACTTTCTGTGCTGTTTTGGGAGGTCTCTTGCCCCCAAAACAGGGCAAACCAATTTGACTCTATCGCTTACTGCGCCGCATTGTGGTCCAACCACACCTTCAAATTCTGCTCCTGCGCCGTATGGAGTTCGATGCAGCTGTTGATGGTATCAATTGTCTTTTTCTGCGCCCGTGCCGCTGCGGGCACTGGGTTCGCCGTAAAGAAGCTCTTCACCTCATCACGCTTCTCCGCCGTGCAGAAAGCTCCGGTCGATGACACCAGCCCCGCGCCCGATGACGTCGTCAACTGTGCCTTCACCGCCGGCCAGTGCGTGCGGACATACTCCCACGTCTGGTCCTTCGTCTCTGCCCTCCGCAGCGGCAACGAGATCAGAATCCAGCTGTCCTGGTTCTTCACCGCTCCACTCGTCGCATAGTCCAGCGTACGCGTCAGCAGTTTTGGATCATTGAACCTCGCCAGGCTGAGCAGCGCCGTCGTCTGCACGTCCGGATTGCTTGCGCTCTTGCTCAGTGCCAGCAGCTTCTCGTACAGCGCTTCGTCGCCATGCGCTGCCGCCAGTTGGATCGCGCTTCCCGCAATATTCGCATCCACGCTGTTCGGATCGTCCACATACTTGCTCGTCAGCCGCCGCGCCTCCGCCAGCACGCCTGCGTCGCCTGCCGCACCCAGCACGCCAAAGAGCAGCCCCCGCAGTTGCTGCTGGTCCGCCGTTCCTCCCGCTGGGGGCAGCTTCGCATAGACCGGAGCATACGTCGCCACAATCCACGCCTTCAGCCTCGCGCTATCCTGCTTGCTAGCAATGCGGTCCTGAACCGCCGAGAGCTTGCTCAGCACAGACTCCTGTACCTGCACCTCAGACTCATTGCGCAGCCCGGACGTCAGGTCCATGTAGACGCCCACGCTTCCCTGCCCCGAGCGCATCAGCGACCACACATCGCCCACCAGCCCAAGCCGCTCCGTCGGGCTCAGATTGCTCTCGGCATGGGCAGCAATCGCCTTCTGCTGTTCCTTCGTATAGGCGCTCCGGTAGTAACCCTTTGCATCCGCATTGGCATACAGGAAGGGGGCGTTAGGCACCACAAGCGTCCCACTCGCGCTCGAAACCAGCTCGCAAGAGTCACCCTTCACCGTCTTGAAGCAAACCGGAATGGTCCACTTCTGATTGCGGTTGCCTTCAAACGTCGGCGACAGGAAGAAGCGGCTCTGTGCCACCGTGACCGTCTTCTTCGCCGTCTTGCTCTCCGGTCCAAACGTCAGCAGAGGCACGCCCGGCTGCGTCACAAAGCTCTCCATGATCTTATCGATCGGCTTATGGCTCACCGCGGTCTGCGCGTTCCAGAAGTCCTCCGCCGTCGCATTGCCATACATGTGCGCCTGCAGATAGTTGTGGACACCCTGGCGGAACGTCTCCTCGCCCACGTAGTGCTCCACCATCCCGATCACCGCGCCAGCCTTGCCGTACGCAATGCCGTCAAACTCCTCGTTGATCTCCGCCGGCGTATCTGCCTTGGCGCGGATGGTCCGCGTCGTCGCCTGCGAATCCGTATTCAGCGAATTGTCCAGGTCCCCGGCCTCATCCTGCTTGTACTTCCACGCCGGATTGAAGTCGTTCGCGGCCTTCGTCTCCATCCACGTCGCAAATCCTTCGTTCAGCCACAGGTTGTCCCACCACTGCATCGTCACCATGTCACCGAACCACTGGTGCGCCATCTCATGCGTCACCACCACAGCCACCCGCTTCTTCTGCGGAATGGAGGCATGCTCCTCGTCCAGCAATAGGTCGGTCTCGCGATAGGTGATGGCACCGAAGTTCTCCATGGCGCCTGCCTCAAAGTCCGGCAGCCCGATCATGTCCAGCTTCGGCATCGGGTACTTGATCCCGAAATAATTGTTGTAGAAATGCAGCGTATGCTCCGCCGTAGCCAGCGCCAGCTTGCCGTACTGCACCTTGTCCGGCGTCGCGCATACCCGGATCGGCACGCCGTCCGCCCCGCCGCTGATGCACTTGAAATCTCCCACCAGGAACGCCAGCAGGTACGTCGACATCTTCGGCGTCGTCGTAAATGTGATCGTGTGCGTGCCCTCGCCCGCTGGAACATCCGTCAGCACCGGGGTATTAGCAATCACGCTGTCACCCGCGTCCACCGTCAGCGACAGATCGTATGTCGCCTTCAGCGCCGGCTCATCCCAGCTCGGATAAGCGCGCCGCGCATCCGTCGACTCAAACTGCGTCACCGCATAGTTGCGCGTCGGCGTCTTCGATAGGTAAAAACCGCGCAGCTTGTCGTTCAGAATGCCCGTGTACTTCAGGTGCAGCACCGCGTGCCCGGCTCGCAGCTTGTCGGGAAACGTAAACGTCGCCTGTTCCTTGCTCTCGTCGTAAGCGACGGTGCCCGTCAGCTTCAGCCCGTTGCCGTTCTGGCAACCTTGGCAGGCCTGCTCCACAGTTACTTCCTGGATCTTGATCTCCAGCGAGTTCAGCGTGATCGTATTCGTCGGCTTCTCGACGCGAATGCCAATGCTCTCCGTGCCCGTAAACGTCGCCGCCTTCAAATCCGGCGTCAGCGCCAGCGTGTAATGCTCCGGCACTACCCCATCCGGCAAACGTTGCGCCTGCGCACCAGTACCGCTGATAAATGCTGCCATGGAAAGAACTACCAACGCAGAAAGCGAACGGACGCGACGAACCAACATGAGTAAAACTCCTAAGAAATATCTCTATATTTAAATGCTACACGTTTCAGCCAGATACTACGCCAAATC
>DASWOP010000067.1:0-3553 GCA_036404255.1 Acidobacteriaceae bacterium
CTGCTGGACCTGGAGCGCGAGGGTTTTCTGTCGCTGTGCGGGGAGAAGAAGACGCAGGAGCGGATCGCTTTTACGTTGAAGACGGGGAAGCCCTTGAGGAATTGAAGGCAGGGATTAGGGAACAGGGAATAGGGATTAGGGATTAGGGAAAGACAACGGCTTTGCTGGGGTGGAGGGTCTTGCGGGGATAAAGGCAACTACAGGGGTCCTTCGCTGCGCTCAGGATGACGGCAAACGCAACGGCAAGAGCAAACGCAACGGCAAATGCAGAAGCAGATTCTTCGCTTCGCTCAGAATGACAAAAAGTGGTGGTGGGTTCTTCAGGAGTTGGATTATGCGGGATGTGGTGATTGCTAGTGCGGTGCGGACGGCGGTGGGGAAGGCTCCTCGGGGGACGCTGCGGACGACGCGGCCGGATGATCTGGCGGCGTTTGCTATTCAGGGAGCGCTGGCGCGGGTACCGCAGGTGGAGGCGCGGGAGGTTGAGGACGTTATCATCGGCTGCGCTATGCCGGAGGGCGAGCAGGGGATGAACGTGGCGCGGGTGGCGGCGTTCCGCGCGGGTTTGCCGGTGGAGACGGCGGCGATGACGGTGAACCGTTTCTGCGCTTCGGGGCTGCAGACGATTGCGCTGGCAGCGGAGCGGATTCGCGGCGGTGGGGCTGAGGTGATTGTGGCGGGGGGAACGGAGAGCATGAGCTATATCCCGATGGGTGGGGCGAAGATCTCGGTGAATCCGTGGCTGGTGGAGAACTATCCCGGCAGTTATATGAGCATGGGGCTGACGGCGGAGCGGGTGGCGGCGCACTACGGCATTACGCGCGAGGCGATGGATGAGTTTGCGCATGCGAGCCACATGAAGGCGCTGGCGGCGATTGGCGCGGGGAAGTTTGAAGATGAGGTGGTGCCGATAACGGTGGTGCAGAGCACACCGAATGGAACGGCGAAGGCGAAGCGGGTGGAGACGGTGTTCAAGATGGACGAGGGGCCGCGTGCGGACACGTCGCGAGAGGCGCTGGCACAACTGAAGCCTGTGTTTCATGCGAAGGGAACGGTGACGGCGGGGAACTCTTCGCAGATGTCGGATGGTGCGGCGGCGGCTGTGGTGATGAGCGGCGAGAGGGCGCAGGCGCTGGGGATTACGCCGCTGGCGAAGTTTGTGACGTTCGCTTACTCGGGGTGCGATCCGGAGGAGATGGGGATTGGGCCGATCTATGCGATTCCGAAGGTGCTGAAGATGGCGGGGCTTTCGCTGGATGACATTGGGGTGATCGAGCTGAATGAGGCGTTCGCTGCGCAGACGCTGGCGGTGATGAAGGTGCTGGGGATGGATCCGGCGCGGGTGAATGTGAATGGTGGCGCGATTGCGCTGGGGCATCCGTTGGGATGTACCGGGGCGAAGCTGACGGCGACGCTGGTGCGCGAGATGAAGCGGAGTGGAAAGAAGTACGGCATGGTGACGATGTGTGTTGGCGGCGGGATGGGCGCGGCGGGGGTGTTCGAGGCGGTGTGAAGAGTGGGCCTGACCGGGGATGGCGGTGCTGGGCATCGGCACCCCGTCCCAGGTCTCAGAAGCGAGACCTGGGGCACCCGGATTTATGGCGGGGTGAGCGGCATGGGTAGAGAAGCAGATTCCGCCGTTACGCTGCGGAATGACAAAGATTTTGTGGGGGAGATGACAATGGCGACAGCGACGGCGGTACCGACGAAGAAGGTGGCGGGCGGAAGTTTTTTGATTGAGGAGCGGACTCCGGCGGAGTGTTTCTTTCCGGAAGACTTCAGCGACGAGCAGAAGCAGATTGCGGAGATGGCGGATTCGTTTGCGGTGAATGAGATTCTGCCGCAGAACGATGCTATCGAGGCGAAGGATTTCAGCGTGACGCGCAAGTTGCTGAAGGAGGCCACGGAACTGGGGCTGACGACGGTGGATATTCCGGAGGAGTACGGCGGGCTGGAGTTGGATAAGGTGACGTCGGCGATTATTGCAGACCATATTGCGCGGCAGGGAAGTTTTTCGGTGGCGTTCAGCGCGCATGTGGGCATTGGGACGCTGCCGCTGGTCTGGTATGGGACGGCGGAGCAGAAGGAGCGCTACCTGACGCGGATTGCGAGCGGGGAGTGGGTGGGGGCGTATGCGCTGTCGGAGTCTACGTCGGCTTCGGACGCGCAGAATGCACGGACGCGAGCGGTGTTGAGTGAGGATGGGAAGCACTACATCCTGAACGGCGAGAAGATGTGGATCTCGAACTCGGGGTTCGCGGATATCTTTACGGTGTTTGCGAAGTGCGCGGATCCGAAGGCGCCGGAAAAGGGTGAGAAGCTGACGGCATTTTTGATTGAGCGGAATACGCCGGGATTTTCTGTGGGGAAGGAGGAGCACAAGCTGGGGATACGCGGGTCGTCGACGTGCCCGTTGAGCCTGGTGGATTGCAAGGTGCCGGTGGAGAATCTGCTGGGCGAGATCGGCAAGGGACATCACATTGCATTCAACATTCTGAATATCGGGCGATTCAAGCTGGGTGCGGCGGCGGTAGGCGGGTCGCGCGCGTCGCTGGGCATTGCGACGAAGTATGCGAAGGAACGGAAGGCGTTCGGCAAATCGATCAGCGAGTTCGGGCTGGTGCAGGAGATGCTGGCGGATTCGGCGGTGGGCGTGTTTGTGGGCGAGGCGCTGGCGTACCGGACGGTGGGCATGATCGACGTGGCGCTGGCGGACGTGGACAAGAAGGCACCGGATGCTTCGAAGGAGATTCAGAAACGGATTGAAGAGTATGCGGTGGAGTGCTCGATTCTGAAGGTGTGGGGATCGGAGATGCTGGAGATGGTGGTGGACAATACGCTGCAGATCCACGCGGGGTATGGGTATGTGGAGGAGTTTCCGGCGGAGCGGGCGTACCGTGATGCGCGTATCAACCGGATTTTTGAGGGGACGAATGAGATCAACCGGCTGATTATCACAGGCTGGCTGATGAAGCGGGCGATGGCTGGGCAACTGGCGCTGATGCCGGCGATCAAGGCACTGATGGATGAGGTGATGAGTGGACCATCGGCGAAGGAGGAGCGCGATGGTTCGCTGGCGGCGGAGCTGGGCATGCTGGCGAATGCGAAGAAGCTGGCGCTCTTCAGCGCAGGCGCGGCGATGCAGAAGTACATGCAGAAGATTGCCGAGGAGCAGGAGGTGATGGGTGCGCTCTCGGACATGATCATCCAGATCTTCGCTATGGAGAGCGGGCTGCTGCGGGCACAGAAGATTGAGGCCTCCGGTGCGAAGGCGGAGAACGCTATCGCCATGGCCCGGGTGTATGCGGCGCAGGCGATGGAGAGTATTGAGGCTTCGGCGAAGCGGGTGATTGCGACGGTGGCCGAGGGGGATATGCTGCGGACGCAGATGGCGATCGTGCGGCGGCTGACCAAGTATGATCCGACGGACACGATTGCGCTGAAGAGAGTGGTGGCGAGGAATGTGATCGAGGCGAATGGGTACATCGTGTGAGGAACGGGCGTAGGGGTTAGGCCAAAAGTAACTAACGGGATGGGCAAAAGGAGCGATCTG
>DASWOP010000068.1:0-3126 GCA_036404255.1 Acidobacteriaceae bacterium
CAGAAACAGATGTGGGAGGCCGTGGACGAGGAGCTGATGCAGCTGGCCGAGGTAGAGCGCGCCGTGCTGGTGCTTTATCATCAGGAAGAGTGCAGCTATGAGCAGATTGCGCTGACGCTGAAGCTGCCGGTAGGCACGGTGCGAACGCATCTGCACCGGGGGCGCGAGAAGCTGGGCAGGCTGGTGAGGGCACGGATGAGCCGAAGATCACCGCAACGATTTGCAGCCGTACAGATTATGCAGAAGGGATACAGCCTATGAACACCGCCGGCAACAGGAACGAACAAAAATTCGAAACTATGCTGACGGCAGCGCTCGAACGCCAGCCGGAGATGATGATCCCAGCAAACTTCGCGGCGCGAGTGGCTGCATCGGTGCCGGCACGGAAGGCTATCCGCGTGACGCACTATGGACGCAATGCAATCTATGTCTGCATTCTGCTGCTGACGGCTGGGCTGGCGGCACTGGCAGCGACGCGACCGGTATCGTGGATGGATCTGCACAGCGTGGTGACGCTGCTGGAGATTGCGCTAACGGCGGAGCTGCTGTTGTTGTTTGTGTTCGCCGAGGTGTGGCAGACGCAGTAAACGAGGCTGCGTTGCGGGCTGGTATCGGCCTTTTTATCAGTCTTTATCGTCGCTATCAAAGAGGGTTTCGCGCAGTATGTGGCCACCGACACGGACGAACAGGCCAAGAGCAGAGTGCTTTGCCGCATCCTCCACACCATATCCTGGCGGATACCAGGCTGAGTAGGCAACCAGCGGGCCGGAGAAGCTGGCCACGATCGGCACCGCGGAGAAGACACGGTGCCCGGCCCGACCGCGGCGGTTGGTTACCTCGGCCAGGACTGCATTCTTAAATTTCGCACCCAGTGAGCAGTCGTGACAGATGAGATAGCGCGTGTCTTCGTGCAGGGCCGCGGCCAGGCCGAAGCGGACGCTGCTATCGATCGCAATTTCAGCGTAGGCCGAGCCGTAGCGCTGTGCGTAGCCGGGGAAGTCCTGTCCCCAGCCGATGGGCGCGGGCCGAGCCTGCTCAATGCCGGAGCGGAAACCGGCGCCGATGAAGGCACGTGGGCCGAGCACTTCATGCTGGTACGCCTTGAAATCCTGCCCACGGGTGGGACGGCTGTAGGGCCATCCGTTCACCATCGGGCGGGTGGAGGAGGGAGCATCCGGCAGCGGGGCGCTCTGCGCATGCAGCATGGGCGCCGCAACAAGCGCGGCAAAGATAAGAATCCAGATGAATGCTCGGAAAGGCGGACGCTGATGAAGTATGAGAAATCTCCTGGCAGAAACGATATTTCTAACCTTACCTGCGAATTAGTCAGCCGTCTCTTTCAAATACGTTGCGGTGTAGTCCAGGTAGTTCTGCGCGTACATCAGGATAAGCTTGCGGTCTTCGTCGCCGAGCTCGCGGCGGATTTTGCCGGGGATACCCGTAACCAGCGATCTGGGCGGAACCTGCATACCCTCCGGGATGAGAGCGCCGGCTGCGATGATGGAGCCTTCGCCGATGCGGGCGCCGTTGAGGATGATCGCACCCATGCCGATCAGGCAGGCGTCCTCGACGACGCAGCCGTGTACGGTGGCATTGTGGCCAATGGTAACCCAGTCGCCGACGTGGACGGGGTGGGTGTAGCGCTGGCCGTGGAGGACGGCGCAGTCCTGCACGTTGGAGTTGGAACCGATGCGGATGGCGTTGACGTCGCCGCGAAGGACGGCGTTCATCCAAACGGAGGAGTGCTCGCCGAGTTGGACGTCTCCGAGGATCTGGGCGGAGATATCTGTGTAGCAGGTGGCGGGGATGGTGGGCTTGATGCCCTGATAGGAACGAATCATGGGTCTATTTTACCGGGGAGGGGCATCCGGGGGCGGTTTTCAGGTATTCTGATTAGACGACCCCCTTCGGGCAGGTTTGGAGGTGTTTTACCTATGGCAGAGGTTCGAGTACAAGAAGGCGAACCCCTTGAGAATGCACTGCGCCGCTTCAAGCGCAAGGTGCAGACTGAAGACATTATCAAGGAAGTGAAGCGTCATTCTTTTTACCTGAAACCAGGCGAAAAGAAGCGCGTGAAGCAGGCGCTGGCGCGTAAGCGCAATCGCAAGAAGGCACGGAAAGAGCAGGACTAGTTCCTGCTGCATTTCTGCAATAAAAATCCGCGCAGGTGAGGCCTCTCCGGCATCCCTGCGCGGATTGTAGTATGCTCTCTCAATTCTTCCGTTTGAGCTTCGTGATGCAGCGCACAGTATTTAGCTGTATTGCGTACGTAGGCTAATCGCCGCAAAGTAGTTCGCCGCAGGTCTGCGGCCGGGCCCCCTTTTGAAAGTGGTAAAGCTATTGCGCTATCGAGCGCAGTACTTGCTGTGTTTTGCTTGCATGTCTTTTCCGTACGCTGGGGAACAGTGATGGATTTTGTGGACCGGACGTTAAAATGTGTCGAGTGCGGGAAGGATTTTATCTTCACCGCTGGGGAACAACTCTTTTTCCACGACAAGCAATTCAGCAACGATCCTAAACGTTGCAAGGATTGCAAAAACAAGCGCAGCGCGCAGCGGCGCAAAGGCGATGGCGCAGGCCGCCGCAGCGCTACGGAGACGCGGACGCATTGTTCGCAGTGCGGGGTGGAGACGACTGTGCCCTTCCGACCGACGCAGGGGCGACCGGTGCTGTGCCGGTCGTGCTTCCAGGCGCAACCAGCGGCGGCAGCGGCTCCGACGGGTGAGGTTGCCGGAGAGCAGGCGGCGGTGGAGGATCAGGTGCGGGAACAGGCTTCTGCCGGGGCTGTGACACATTCGAGCGAGTAGTGGCGGGGCTGAAAGCTACGGCGGGACATGTGCCGCGCCTAAGCTTTTGAGATTTTTCGCTGCGCTTCAGAATGACA
Source organism: Acidobacteriaceae bacterium (assembly GCA_036404255.1). Classification (GTDB taxonomy): domain Bacteria; phylum Acidobacteriota; class Terriglobia; order Terriglobales; family Acidobacteriaceae; genus JARLFX01. Next base: position 2,885 of record DASWOP010000068.1, read on the forward strand.
AGGTTGGAAGTGTGCGTCAGAAGTGTGGGCTGCATGGGAAAGCAGTTACCGCTGAGGTTTAGGGGTACAGCGAGCCGCGGAGAGATCGTCCCGCTTCGAGAACCCAGGTCTCAGAATCGAGACCTGGGGCACCCGCTTTTGTGGCTGTCCACATGGATTGGGGACGCGAGAGAGCTTTCGCGCTACTTCCTGCTGGCCTTCTTCTTTTTCGCGGGAGTTCGTTTGGCTACGAGCTTCTTTGC
>DASWOP010000069.1:0-12204 GCA_036404255.1 Acidobacteriaceae bacterium
GGTGGGCGCATCCTGTTCTAGCCTGCCGCCGGCATAAGAAAAGCCCCTTCCGTGTGGAAGGGGCTTTTTGTTGAAGCGTTGAAATGGTTGAACTTTAGTTGGCTGGCGAGTGGCGCTGTACGAAGTGGTACGGCGGCCAGGGGCCTGAGAGCTGCATGGAGCAGTCCTTCATCTCCAGGGTGGCGCTTGAATACTTGTTCTGGTAGCGCTCGATGGTCTTGTTGTCGATCAAGTGGGCGATATCGAGCAGCATCTTGCCGGCATCCGTCCGGCGGCAGGTTATCTCTTCTGCAAGAGGCAGGAACATGCGGTGCATCTGCACGGAGAGTGCCCGTGCGCGCGATTGCCGTTCGCGCTGGCGGCTTGCGCTCTCACGCAGGCTGCTCAGGTATTCCTTGCCGACGCAGTTACCGTCTGGGGTGCGCAGTTTGCCCGGACACGTATCGTCTACCAGCAGCTTGATGTGCATCTCCGCCTTGCCGCGCAGACGTTCTACGTTGGCCTGGAAGTGGCGCTGGTTCGAACGGACGGAGCGGCGCAGAGCGTCGTCATCGTGGAAGACCGTGTTGAAACGGAAGGGAAGTACGGTCGATAGTTTGAAGCAGTCAGAGATCACGCGTGCGTGGTCCCGCTGCGCCTGCTGGTTCATCTTTTCTGGTGTGGCTTCTGCCGGATCATGCTCGGAAACTACAACGGCAAGATCGCTGGCGGGGAAGAGAAAGACCTGGTTGCCCAGAACGCCGGTAACGTTGACGAGTGGAACTGGCCTGCGATGCCGTTCCAGTTCAGGAAATGCTGCTTTCTCTGCAATACAGTAGGCATACCATGCCATAGGACTTACGCTCCACACTCGCCGGCAGTTCAACCGCCTGGTCTATTCTTAGTCCCTTACTCGTTCAAACTGGCCCAACCAAAGGCCCGGAGTTCAACTACTGTAGCCAGCATTTTCCACCGAGTCGATGCAGATACTATTCCCGCGAATAGACGATTGGCAAGACGATTTAACGGAATCTTTACCGGAGAATGGGCCTTTGCGTGCTACGGACACTGCATGGGGTGATCTGGGTCACCAAAAAGCCCATTTCGGGCGGGTTTGGCCGCTGGCTAGGGCTTTTTATTCAAGGAAAAGATGAAGTATGTCGCCGGCACCGTGCCTGCATTGCGGAAGCCGTGCATCTCGTTGGGGGCGGTGTAGCCGACGCTGCCGGGCGTCAGCGTGGTGTGCTTATCGCCCACGATAAAGTCGATGGTGCCTTCGCGGACCAGAATGAACTCCACGTGCGGATGCTGGTGGGCGGCATGCGGCATCGCGCCCGGGGCAATGGTGGTCTCATGCAGCTCCACCAATTCGCCGCCGTTCACCGGCACCGTGCCCTGCAGAATGTCGTGCGTCGGCGCGCCGCCGTCAGAGTAGCGGAGCGGCATCTGTTCAAAGACGAACGCTTTGCAATGGTCCAGCGGGGTCTGTAGCTTGTTCTGGCTCTTGCCGGGGGTGGTGGAGGCGGTGCTCCCACTCTGTGCGGCGGCGGTGCCGGAGATTCCGAGCGCGGCCAGCGCTAGTCCAAGGTCGAGGCATGCGGTACGACGGCTGATATCGCTCATGGGCAGCTATCTTACGCTGGCGGCGGCCTGCTGGTGAAGGGGGTGTGGGGGCGTCTCGATTCCGGGGATTCACCCAATCATAATTGCCATTTGACAGGATAGTAATAATTACTGTTTACTAACTTTTCATGGCTGCCTCACTCACCTTCCGCGAACTCTGCAATGCGCACGGCATCGCCGTGACGCATCAGCGCCAGGTGCTCTATGAGGTGATGCAGAAGCTGCATGGCCACCCCTCTCCGGAGGAGGTTTACGACGCCGTCAAGAAGCGTATTCCGGCTATTTCGCTCAATACGGTCTACAAAAATATTCACCTGTTCATCGAGAGTGGCGTATTCAAGGAGATGAGCATGCACCACGGCACGTTGCGCGTGGAGATGAACTCACACGATCATCATCACCTCGTCTGCTCGCGCTGCAAGGCGATCAGCGACATCCCCGATCAGGACCTGAGCAGAATGCTCGGCCTCAGGGCCCCGCACAAGCGCCTCGCTGGGGGCTTTCAGATCCAGCGCCTCGCGATCGACGTCATCGGCCTCTGCGCAAAGTGCCAGGCCACCTAAGATTTTCCCCATAACCGCAATAGCAATCGCACCAAGGAGTAAACATCATGGCTGACGAAAAGAAAGTTGTTCCTCCGCAAACTGACGATGCCCGAAACCAGGTGCTCACCAGCAATAGCGGACGTCCCGTAGGCGATAACCAGAACTCCATCTCCGCCGGCCCACGCGGCCCGCTGCTGATGGAGGATTACCTCCTCTTCGAAAAGATGGCGCAGTTCAACCGCGAACGTACTCCCGAGCGCGTCGTCCACGCCAAGGGCTCCGGCGCACATGGCCACTTTGAAGTCACCAACGACATCACGAAGTACACCTCGGCGAAGCTCTTCTCCAAGGTGGGCAACAAGTGCCCGCTCTTTGTTCGCTTCTCCACCGTCGGCGGTGAAAAGGGTTCGGCGGATACCGCACGCGATCCGCGCGGCTTTGCGGTGAAGTTCTACACCGAGCAGGGCAACTGGGACATGACCGGCAACAATACTCCGGTATTCTTCATCCGCGACCCCCTCAAATTCGGCGACTTCATCCACACCCAGAAGCGCGACCCGCAGACCAACCTGAAGTCCGCCACCATGATGTGGGATTTCTGGTCGCTCTCACCGGAGGCGATCCACCAGGTCACCATTCTCTTCTCCAGCCGTGGGACGCCGGACGGCTACCGCCACATGAACGGTTACGGCTCACACACCTTCTCGCTCATCAACGATAAGAACGAGCTCTTCTACTGCAAGTGGCACTTCAAGACGGCGCAGGGCATCAAGAACCTGACTGCGAAGAAGGCGGAGGAGCTTGCCGGAACCGATCCTGACTATGCGCAGCGCGATCTCTTTCACGCCATCGAGAAGGGTGACTTTCCCAAGTGGAACGTCAAGATCCAGATTATGCCGGAGGCCGAGATCGACAAGTTCAAATACAACCCCTTCGATCTCACCAAGGTATGGCCGCACAAGGAGTATCCGTTGATTGATGTCGGCGTGATGACGCTGGACCGCAACCCGGAGAACTATTTTGCCGAGGTCGAGCAGTCCGCCTTCAACCCAGTCAACATCGTCCCCGGCATGGGCTACTCGCCGGACAAGATGCTGCAGGCCCGCCTGGTCTCTTACCCGGACGCGCACCGCTACCGTATCGGCACCAACTACGAGTCGTTGCCCATCAACGCCCCCAAGTGTCCCTACTACAACTACAACCGCGACGGCTCCATGCGCTTCGACGGCAACTTCGGCAAGCTCCCCAACTACGAGCCCAATTCGTTTGGCGCGCCCAAGGAAGACCCGAAGTACAAGGAGCGTCCGCTGGCCCTGCACTCTGATCAGGCGGCTCGCTACAACCATCGTGATGGAAACGATGACTACACCCAGGCAGGTGATCTCTTCCGTCTCTTTGACGATGCGGAGAAGAGCGCACTGGCGGAGAACATCGCCGGCTCGCTTGGCCAGACGCCGGAACGCATCCAGAAGCTGACGTTGTCGCACTTTGCCAAGTGCGATCCCGACTATGCCGCCCGGATCGAGAAGGCCCTGAAAGCCAACGAGCACCCGGACTGGGCGCACGGCCCCAACGAGGCGGAATCAGCCGAGCGCAAACCCGAAAAATAACCCTGGAAAAGCCGGGTCGCAAACCCGGCTTTCCGCATCCAATCTTTAAACACCCGGCCCACCTTTTGCACTTCCCCGCAGAAGGTGGGCTCTTCCTTTTCCAGAGCATTTTTACTGTTGATGTGATGATTGTGGCGCTGCTTTAAAGCGGATTCCGCGCGCTGCGCTTCGGAATGACAAATAAGGGAATTTGCTCCGGGCTTCTGCCTCACGAGTTCCCGGGGACCGCCCATGCTCCACTCTCTGGCCCGTCCCCCCTTACGGCGTTCGCAGATTGCACTGCACCCAAAATCCCATCCGCCCCGTCTAAAAATCATCCCCACGGCGGCAGACAACCCTGCCGCTACAATCGATGTGCTGGTTTATTTGCAGGAAGCAGGGAAGAATCATGAACATCCGCACCATAGTTCGCAGCCGGCAGGGCGCCGTTCGCATTCTCGCGCTCTGTGTTTCCCTCACTTCCACAGCTCTGCTCAGCGGCTGCGCGGATTTCTGGAAGCCCGTCACGACCACCACTACTACGACTACCGGCAGCGGTACGAACCTTGTCTACGTCGGCAAGAATGCCTCCAGCCAACTGGCTGGGTATGCAATCGGCGCAGGCAGCCTGACCGCGGTCAGCGGATCGCCCTATTCTCTGTCGTCTCCTGCTACCGCACTCTCCATCAATCCGAAGAACACCTTTCTCTACATCGGAACCGCCAGCGGGATCTATGGATATTCCATCGCGACTGGCGGTGCGCTGACCGCACTCAGCAGCGGCGCAGCCCTTGCCTCCGGATACCCGGTCGCGTCCATGGACGTATCGCCAGACGGCAATTGGATCGCCGTTCTGAGCAACACTCTCACGCAGGGAATCTACGTCTATCCGCTGAATACCAGTACGGGACTCTTCAGTACGGGCAGTGAGACCACGCTTGTGCCGGGCAATGGCGTCCCTGTTACTGGGAGCTGCAGCCCCGTAGCGCAGTCCATCAAGTTCTCACCGCTGGAGTCGCAACAGGCTACCACCGTCGTTGCCGCGACCTTTGGTTGCGGCGGGGTTGCAACCTACACCTTCAATAACAGCACCACCAGCGGTGGTGTACCGGCGTATGTCGCCTACCTGGCGCCAACCGCCGCGACCATCAGCTATAACGGTCTTGCCTGGACGACGAACGGCACCTCGCTCTTCGTTGCGAGCGGCGGCACGGACAACGAGATCCTTCCCTTTACGGTCGATACAACCGGCGGTACGATCACTGCCGCTACCCCAGCGCAGGCGGTGGGTACCAACCCCACCGCGATCTCCTTTAGCAAGTCGCAGAGCTACCTCTACGTGACCAATGCAGGCAATCTCACCACCCCGGGCAGCACTGTGAGCGGCTACGCGGTCAGCATCAGCAGCGGCACGCCCACCTTTACGGCGCTGGCAAATGCTCCCTACGCGACGAACGGCAACTCTCCATCCGCCATTGGGTATGACAACAGTGGAGCTTACATGCTGGTTTTGAACCAGACCGGACCGCCAGACCTGCTGCAGTACACCGTGGATACTACCAGCGGTACTGCCGGTCGCCTCTACGTCACGGCCAGCGTCAGTACCGGTCTCAGCGCTCTCACTACCGCGGTTGGCGGTACCGTTCTGGTCACCACCCACTAGTCCGGTACACGCTTTGTATTGCAGTAACGGGTGGTATGCTCTGGGTACGCACCGTTCTTTTGCGTACGTGTAACCGTCCATTTGCGAACACCAGAGAGGCCACACAGCAGTTGCCGTCCTACCGTTCCGCATGCCGCGCGTTGCTTCTGTTCCTGATCGGGTCGCTGGTTCTGGGCCTCGCGGGCTGCTCTCGCCTGCGCCACAAGCCCGCCGCAAACTACGTCTACGTCATCTCCAAGCAGACCTACCTGCGCGACCGCATCGCGGCCGTCAGCACCCGCACGGCTGTCGTCACCAACGGCCAGCGATTGGAGATCCTGCAGACCGGCCGCAAAACCTTCCAAGTCAAGACGGAAAAGGGAGAGATCGGCTGGATCAAGGAGACGGAGGTCGCTCCCGGCCAGATCGCCGAAGACTTTGATGCCCTGAAGCGCGCCCATACCCACGATAGCGTTGTTGCCACCGCCACCGTCCGCGATGAACTCTCCATGCACATCGCCCCCGGCCGCGACACAGACAAGCTCTACCTGCTGCAGGAAGGTGACAAGCTGAAGCTGCTGCAGCGCGCCACGCTTCCCAAGACCAGACTGCCCATCGCCACGCCCAAAAAGCTGCCCGCTACGCCACCGGCAACGCCCGCCACAACACCCGCGGCAAAGCCCGCTACAGCACCGTCATCCACCGCAACCACACCCGTTGTGGACCCCAATATTCCTCCTCCTCCGATCATGGAAGACTGGTGGCTGGTGCGCGATGCGCAGGGCCGAACCGGCTGGATCTACTCGCGGATGATGGATGTGGATTCGCCCGACGTGCTCACGCGCTACGCCGAGAACCAGCGCATCGTCAGCGCCGCCATCCTCACCACGGTCTACGATCCTGATGCCGAAGCGGCGGACAAGAATATTCCCGTCTACGTGGTCGCCTACGCGCCGTATAAGGCGGGGCTGCCGTATGACTTTGACCAGGTCCGCGTCTTCACCTGGAACAAGACCAAGCATCGCTATGAGACGGCCTACCGCGAACGCAACATGGAGGCGTTCCTGCCGCTGGTTACGGGCACGCAGTTGCCGGACGCAGTGAAGGACGTGAAGCTGGCTGGCTCCATTGGCACTGCACCGTTGCCCGTCTTCAAATACAAGGTGCTCGCTGACGGTGCGAGCATCTACGTTGACCCGGTTACCGGCATCCCCAAACCCGGCCAGTTGATCGAGAAGGACTTCCGGGTGGAGGGGAACTACGTCCGCCGCATCCTGCTGCCGGGCCAGACCACGACCATGCCGCAGGCCCACCCTGAGCCACCGCCGGAGAAGAAGTCGGCAAAGAACGCCAAGAAGAAGCGGTAAGCTTTTACCCGGCGTAGAACTCCGCAATTGCTGCCACTACAGTTTCCTGCTCGTCTTCACGCAGTTCCGCGTACATCGGCAGGGCCAGCACTTCTTCCGCAGCGCGTTCGCTCTCAGGGAAATCTCCGCGCTTATACCCCAGCACCTGCAGCGCATCCTGTAGATGCAGCGGCACTGGATAATAGATCTCCGTCCCGATCTTTCGCGCGGTCAGAAACTCGCGCAGTTCGTTCCTCCGCGACGCCCGCACCACGTACTGGTGGAAGACGTGTTCGCCCCGTGAATCGACGAAGGGAAGCACCACGCCCTCGGCGGTATCGCCATCTTTGCGCGCCAATCCGGCCTTGTGGAACAGAGCATCGTAGTTTGCCGCCAGCCTGCGCCGCTCGGCATTCCATTGCGCCACAAACTCCAGTTTCACCAGCAGTACAGCGGCCTGCATCGTATCCAGCCGCGAATTTGCCCCCACCTCATCGTGGTAGTAGCGCCGCCGCATGCCGTGGGCGCGCAGCATGCGCATGCGCTCCGCCAGTTCACCATCGTCGGTGGTGGCCATGCCGGCATCGCCCATCGCGCTCAGATTCTTCGTGGGATAGAAACTGAAGGCAGCGGCATCGCCCAGGGAGCCCGCCTTGTGCCCCTTCCACGTCGCGCCAAAGGCCTGTGCCGCGTCCTCGATCAGCAGAATGCCATGCTCCGCCTGCAGGGCGCCAAAGGCGTCCCAGTCCGCGCACTGGCCGTAGAGATGAACGGGCATCACCGCCTCCACCGCCTTGCGCTCGATGGCCTTTTCGCAGAGCTGGGCCGACAGGTTGAAGGTCTTCGGCTCGATATCGGCCAGGACGGGCGTCGCCCCGGCCCGCAGGATGGAGCTTACCGTGGCGAAAAAGCTGAATGGTGTGGTCAGTACCCGGTCGCCCGGCCCAACGCCGGCGGCTGCCAGGGCCAGCCACAGGGCGTCCGTGCCGGAGCCGCAGCTTACGGCAAACGATGTGCCACAGGCCTTTGCCGCCTGCAATTCGAACGCGGCGACCTCCGAGCCAAGGATGAAATGCTGGCTGTCGCAGACTTTGGTGATGGCTTCCAGCAGCCGGGGCCGGAGCCGGGCGTACTGCCGGGAAAAATCGAGCATAGGTATAGCAGGTGTCGAGACTTTTTCCACGCTTTCATCGTACATCCATGCAGGCGTCGCGTTCGCCAAGGGGTTCCCTGCGTCGTATCCGCCCGCAGCATTGACAGACTTGAATTATGGCCTTATTCCTCGTATCGTAAGGTCTCCTCCGCAACTGTGAGGAGCTGTCCGTCCTGCATAACTTTTTACCTCGTACCGTTTTGTAATTTGCACCATTGAAGCCAGACAGGAGATCGGCGATTCTCATGGAAAATAAATCTGCACAGAATATTCAGGACACCTTCCTCAACACCGTTCGCAAGGACAAAAGCCCCATCACCATCTACCTTGTAAGCGGCGTGAAGCTCACCGGCAAAATTCGCTCCTTTGACAAGTATTCCGTCCTGCTTGAGAACAACAACCAGGAGCAGCTCATCTTCAAGCATGCGATTTCAACGGTCGTCAGTGGCCGCGCCGGCTTCAGTGAAGCACGTCCCCATGCTGCCGCTGCGGTCTCCAGCACTGCTTCTGAAGTCGCGTCCTAGTCTCTAAGCGCATTGCCCCATACCCCGCCCACCCTCGGCCCCAACCCACCCCGCAAACCTGCGGCCGGGCCGGCTGAGCGGCAGACGCCCACGCGCATTCGCGGTACCCATAATCCCAAGGGAAATTCAACCGACAATCGCGAACGTGCCATCCTCATCGCGGTGGAGTTCACCAGCCACAGCCGCGCCCGGCTTACCACCTCGGCCATGCTGGCGCGTACTGCTGCCGCTCTGCGCGCCGGGGATGACGATGCTCTGCCGACTGATGAGCCTGTATCTGCTGCGCCTGCCGCCTCGCTGGATTTTGAAGCGGCGGTCGAGGAGTTTCAGGAGCTGGCGCGCTCCGCTGGCGCACGCATCATGGAAACCATGATCCAGCGCCGTGCCAAGCCCGATCCGGCCACGCTCGTCGGCCTGGGTAAGGTGGAGGAGATCATCGCCGCCATTGCCGTGCATAACGCGCAGGTTGTCCTCTTCGATCACGATCTCACACCCTCGCAGCTGCGCAATCTGGACGAGCATCTGCCCTGCCGCGTCATTGATCGTACCCAGCTTATTCTGGATATCTTCGCTGGCCACGCCCGCACTCGCGAAGGTCAGCTTCAGGTCGAGCTCGCCCAGCTCGAGTACCAGCTTCCGCGTCTCGCCGGACGGGGCAAGGCGATGTCGCAGCTTGGCGGCGGCATCGGCACCCGTGGCCCCGGCGAAACCAAGCTCGAAACCGATCGCCGCCTCATCCATCGGCGGCTCGACCACCTCAAGATGCAGCTGGAAAAGGTGCGCAGCATCCGCCGCCAGCAGCGCCAGCGCCGGGAATCTGCACCTGTAGCCACCGTCGCACTCGTGGGCTACACCAATGCAGGCAAATCCACGCTCTTCAATGCCATCACCAGCGCGGGCGTGCTGGAGTCGTCGCGCATGTTCGCCACGCTGGACCCCAAGCTGCACCAACTGCGCCTGCCCTCGCGCCGCAAGATTCTGCTGTCAGATACGGTCGGCTTCATCCGCAACCTGCCGCACACGCTGGTCACCAGCTTCCGCGCGACGCTGGAAGAGGTGGAGCGTGCCGAGCTTCTGCTGCATGTCCGCGACGCCTCCAGCCCGATGATGGACGCGCAGAAAGCTGAAGTAGAAAAAGTTCTCGGCGAGCTTGAGGTTAACGCCACGCAGACCATCGAGGTCTTCAACAAGATTGATCTGCTGCCGCCGCATGAACGCGAAACGCTCGCTCACACCGGCGGGCACGAAGCCGCGCTGGTCAGTGGCCTTACCGGCGAAGGAGTGAAGCAGCTCTTGCAACGTATTGACGACGCTCTGATCGCCGACCCGATCCGACGGGCCACGTTGCGCATTCCGCAATCCGAAGGCGCAGTGCTGGCCGCGCTTGAAGCCGGTGCCGTGATTGAGTCGACGCGTTTCGTGGGCAACCTGACGTATGTCACGCTGCGCGCACCTGCGTCGCTGCTAGGCCGCTACCGCCGCTTTCTTGAGAAATAAGATTTGTAGCCTGTGATTGCTTTTAGTGCAGGACATTTTTTAATTTTGTCATTCTGAGAGTAGCGAAGAATCTGCCCAGCTTCTTTCAGGCCGCCGCCATTTGATGGGTATATCTACCGTTAAACATGACAGGCCGCCTGTCGGGAGCGGAAGTTGCTGTCCCATGCACGCGGCCTGAATTGACCCTGAACCGGGTCCAGGTAGTGCCTTAATAGTAGGCTTCCTCACAGCAAAGTCAAGTAAATGTCCCACTATTTGAAATTGCATCAAACCCGCGTCAATTCTGGGGCCTCGTGTTTGACACCTATTTTTGGGTCTGCTAAAAATAGGTGTAACGAATCGTAGAGAAAAAGCTTGATTGTACGTGGGCTCCGAATCTTCCTCCAGCGTCCACGCCGGTAAGTTCAACAAAATGGATGAGATTCTAAAACAGCTTGGCGCGCTTGTGCTGGGTGCCGTTCCCACGATGATCTTCTTCATCGTTCTCGTGGTGGCTTATACATTGCTCGTCCATAAGCCGCTGCAGCGCGTGCTGGCCGAGCGGCGTGCCCGCACAGTCGGCGCCATCGCCACCGCAAATACTGCTATTGCCGCCGCGGATGCCAACAGCCGCAAGTACGAAGACGCCCTCCGCGCCGCCCGCGCCCAGGTCTATGCGGCCCGCGAAGAGCGCATCAAGCGCTGGAACCTTGAGCGCGAGGCTGCCGTAGCAGAGGCCCGCAAGGCCGCCCAGCAGCGCGTTGAGATCGCCCGCAAAGAGATTGAAGAGTCGGCCAAGGCCGCCCGCACCCAGGTAGAAGCTGGTGTCGCGGCGCTCAGCGCGCAGATTCTGAAGGCCGTTCTGCCTGCCGGCGTTACGCCCGGGGAAGGAGCCCTCTAATGACCCTGCGCTCATCTTTCGCCGCCCTCACGCTCTGCGCCGCCCTCACGTTCGGCATTGCTCCGCGCGTCCACGCGCAGGAAGCTACACCCATCACACAGCAGGATGCTACAGCCTCCGCGCCCGCCGCTAAGCAGGATCTGAACGAGGCGAAGAAGGAAGAGTCCGGCGAAGACGAGAACGCAGCAATGCGCCACTCCAGCACCGTGCAGAAGATGGGCCGTATCCTTGGCCTCCAGCCGGAGCCGGCAGCCAAGCTCTTTAACTTCCTCAACTTCCTGGTGCTTGCTGTGGCCATCATCTGGGCGCTCGCCAAGTTTTTGCCGAAGACGTTCAAGGGCCGCGTCAATGGCATCCAGAAGAATCTGGTCGAAGCCCGCACGGCAACGGAGTCCGCCAACATGCGGCTCGCTGCCGTGGAAGAGCGCCTCAGCCGCCTCGACTCTGAGATTGCAGGGATTCGCACCCGTTCCGAGCAGGACGCGGTGCAGGACGAGCAGCGCATCAAGGCTGCGGTCGAAGAAGATAAGCAGAAGGTAATCGCACTGGCGGAGCAGGAGATCGCCGCTGCCACCGTGCAGGCCCAGCGCCAGATTCGCCAATACGCCGCGGAGATGGTGATTCAGCAGGCCACACAGCGGCTGCAGGTCTCCGCCGACCTTGACCGCCAGCTCATCGCCGACTTCGCCGGCAAACTCAAACCGGGGAGTGAAAACTAATGGCAGAGTTCGCAAGCCGCTACGCCAAAGCACTCGCTGAAGTCGTTGACGCGGCCAAGCTCCCTACTGCCGAAGTGCAGTCGCAGCTCAAGGATTTTGCAGAGATGCTCGCTTCCAGTGCGCCGCTACGCAACCTGCTCTCTGACCCGTCGTTCCCGGTCGAGCAGAAGGTCAAGGTGCTGGACGCTATCTGCGCGCGCACTTGGTACGCAGCTCCGGTTCGCAACTTCATCGCCGTACTGATCGCGCATGACCGCATCAAGGCATTTACGGAGATAGCTGAGGCGTACGCTGCACTGGCAGAGACCGGGCATGGCATCCACGAGGCAGAGATCACCATTGCGCGACCGCTGGACGAAGCCAGCCGCAACGCGCTGGAGTCGAAGATTCGTTCCATGACCGGCGGCAGCGTGCTAACCACGTACAAGGAAGATGCCAGCCTGCTGGGCGGCGCGATTATCCGCATCGGCAGCACGGTCTACGACGGCAGCATCCGTGGGCAGCTACAGCGCCTGAAACAGCAGTTGGTCGGCGTATAGATTTTATTGTCATTCCGCAGCGAAGCAAAAGGATCTTCTTCTCTGCCAGTGACGCGAAGTACATCAGGATTTGTTTTGAGAGTGGCGGCATGCCGTCAAAGGAAAAGGAAGCATGGCAAAGATACAGGCAGACGAAATAACCGAGCTACTCCGCCAGCAGATTGAGAA
>DASWOP010000070.1:0-7679 GCA_036404255.1 Acidobacteriaceae bacterium
ATCGGGTTGAAGAATGTACTGTGCCTGACCGGCGATCCGCCGAAGCTGGGGAACTATCCGGACGCGACGGCGGTGTTCGATGTGGACGCCATCGGTTTGGTGAACATTGTGCGCAACCTGAATCATGGGCTGGATATTGGCGCGAACCCGATTGGAGTTTCGACGGGGTTCACAATTGGCGTAGCGGCGAATCCGGGCGTGCCCGATGTGGAGACGGAGATTCGGCGGTTTGCGGCGAAGGTGGAGGCGGGCGGCGAGTATGCGATTACGCAACCAGTCTTCGATCTGCGGCTGCTGGAGTACTTTCTGAAGCGGATCGAGCAGTTCCGCATCCCTGTCATTGCAGGGATCTGGCCCTTGGTCAGCCTGCGGAATGCGGAGTTTCTGAAGAACGATCTGAAGGTGAGCGTGCCAGATGAAATCCTGACGCGGATGACGAATGCTGCATCGCCCGAGGCGGCGCGCGCAGAGGGCATCAAGATTGCGCAGGAGATGGTGGCCGAGACGCGCAGCATGGTACAGGGTGTCCAGGTGAGTGCGCCGTTTGGGAAGTACAGCGCGGCGGCGGACGTGATGCAGGCAGTTCTTTAGGGGTGCGATATGGCGAAGTTTGAAGAGCAGTTGAAGGGCCTGGAGAGGATCGTCGAGAAGTTGGAACAGGGCGATCTGCCGCTGGAGGACTCGATTAAGCTATTTGAGGAGGGTGTGAAGCTTTCCGAGGCCTGCAAGAAGGAGCTGGAAGAGGCAGAGGGGCGCGTCGAGATTCTGCTGAAGCAGAAGGGCGGGGTGATGAAGGCGGAGCCGTTTGCAGAACCTTCCGGGGATGGCGAATAAGACTCATTCATAGAACGAAATGATGATGGATACGCCCACATTTGCGAGGCCGGAACAATGGCCGTTTCTGACCGTACTGGCGCGGCTTGGGATTGCCACGGCTATCGGGCTGTTTGTCGGCATCGAACGCGAGTTCAGCGGTAAGCTGGGATCGCGTACCTTCGGACTGGTTGCGATATTGGGATGCCTTGCGGGGCTGGCAGGGGTGCAGTTTGTCTGGATGGCGATGGCAATTGTGCTGCTGCTGCTGGCACTCATCAACTGGCGGCGGCTTTCCGCACATGACCAGCTTGCCACCACGACGACGCTGAGCCTGAGCATTGTGGCCTTCTGTGCCGTGCTGTGCGGTGAAGGGCACTTGTATACGCCTGTGCTGGCGGCGATCCTCTGCAATTCGCTGCTGGCGTGGAAACAGCCGCTACGCTCATTCACGTCCGGACTGTCAGAGAAGGAGATCCGCTCCGCAATTCTGCTGGCAGCGCTCTCATTTATTGTGATGCCGGTGCTGCCGTCGCATCCGGTCGGCCCCGGGCATCTGGTCGATCCGCGGTCGAACTGGGCAAGCGTCATCCTGATTGCGGGCATTGCCTTCGTTAATTACATCCTGTTGAAAGTGGTTGGGCCACGGGGCATGGAACTGACGGCCTTTTTCGGCGGGCTCATCAATAGTCGCAAGGTGATCGTCGAGTTCATTCTGCGTTCGCAGAGTAATAGCCGGGCGTTGCTGCCAATCGTATGCAAGGGAGTGATGCTGGCAACCAGCGCGATGGCGATAAGGAACACAATCATCCTGCTGGCGCTTTCCCACTCGCGCGAGGCAATGCTGCTGACCATTGCGCCAATGGGGCTGATGTTGCTGATGAGCATTGCTATATGGCGCGGTAGCGCCGTGCCGATGGATAGCGCGGAGGTTCCATTGCTGAATCTTGATTCCCCGTTCAGCCTGACCGCAGCGCTGCAGTTTGGATTGATCTTTCTCGCGCTAAACGTTGTTGGTGCGCTGGTGCAGCGGCATTTTGGGTCGGCGAGCTTTTATGTGGTGAGTGCGGCCGGGGGCCTGCTGTCGAGCGGATCGTCCATCGCTTCGGCAGCTACGCTGATTCACCACGGAGAATTGCCGCCGGTGACGGGTGTGAACGGCGTGGTGATCTCGAGCATGACGAGCGTGCTCATTAATATTCCTTTGTTGCGCCGGATCGAGGGCGCAGGAGCTTACAGCAGGAAACTGACCTGGAGTTTGCTGGGCATTGCAGCAGCAGGAGTGGTTGGTGTGGGAGTGAATAGCTTGTGGCTGCACTGGCACGGGCTTTAGGGCCAGCGGTACGGTAGAGAAACCTGTGTCTCTCGGCTGCGGGCGGAGCCGTTTCTGACGGGTGAAGAAGAGTAGCTTACTTCAGAGCGAACCAGTGATCGTGCATCCATGTGAGAAATTGCCGATCGACGGGATAGCCCGACGCATCGCCGATTACGGAATCAATTTCACACTTGGGGCATAGAGCGGTCTGCTCATCGTCCGACCATTGCTGAATTGCCGCAGGTGGAAACTCAGCGAAACAGTGAAAGCATCCGCAGAGAGTGCTTGATTCCAGCTCTTTGCGATGATTGCTGCAGTGCTTGTGGGCGGCAATATATTCGGGGTCGTTGTTGCCTAGGATTGACATGGCAAACACAATACACCCATTGTCAATACTTCGGCTCAGGGAAAATTTTACCCGTGGCGGAAGTGCCTCACCCCGGTGAATACCATGGCGATGCCGAGCTTGTTGGCGGCTTCGATGACTTCGGCATCGCGGACGGAGCCGCCGGGCTGGATGACCGCAGTGGCACCGGCCTGGGCGACGACTTCGAGGCCGTCGGCGAAGGGGAAGAAGGCATCACTGGCGGCGACGCAGCCGGCAAGCGGCAGAACCGCCTTCATGGCGCCGAATTTGGCTGAATCTACGCGGCTCATTTGGCCGGCTCCGATGCCTAATGTCTGGCCATGGAGGCCATTGGCGCGGGCGTAGACGATGGCGTTGGACTTCACGTGTTTGCAGACGCGCCAGGCGAAGAGCAGCGCGGCGAGTTCGGCTTCCGTGGGCTTGCGCGTGGTGGCGACGGTCAGTTCGGCGGCGGTGATGCCGTGTGTGTCGGCGTCCTGCAGCAGCATACCGCCGGAGACCTGCTTCATGGCGCGGGCGGGCTTGGCGGATGTGATTTCGACGAGGCGGAGGTTTTTCTTCGCGGCGAAGCGGACTTTGGCTTCCTCGCTGAACGAGGGCGCGACGATAGCTTCGACGAAGAGCTTGGCAATCTCCTCGGCTGCGGCTGCGTCCACCTCGCGGTTGATGCCGATGACGCCGCCAAAGGCGGAGATGGGGTCGGCGGCGAGCGCCTGGGCGTATGCTTCGAGGACTGAATCACCCGTGGCCGCGCCGCATGGGTTGGTGTGCTTGATGATGCAGACGGCGGCCTGATCGGCGGGGAACTCCTGCACGAGATTCCAGCAGGCGTCGAGATCGACGAGGTTGTTGAAGCTGAGCTCCTTGCCCTGGAGTTGGTGCCCGCCGGCAATGCCGGTGCCAGAGCCGTCGGTGTAGAGCGCGGCCTGTTGATGCGGATTCTCGCCATAGCGGAGGGTGTTCGCCATGGGATAGTTCACGCGCAGGGCTGCAGGGAATTCGGTGGCGCTAAAGTTCGCTGGCGTGTGGGGCTCTTTGTTGGTGAGAGTCTCCAGTGTGTTGGCGATGGCGGTGTCGTAGGCTGCGGTGGTGGCGAAGGCCTTCTTCGCGAGCTGCCAGCGGGTGGCGCGGGTGAGGCCGCCGTCGTTTGCGGAGAGCTCTGCGGTGAGCGCGGGATAATCTGCCGCGGCGGTGACGACGGCGACATCCTCAAAGTTCTTGGCGGCGGAGCGGACCATGCTGGGGCCGCCGATATCGATGTTTTCGATGATGTCGGCAAACTCAACACCGGGCTTCTGTGCGGTCTTCTCGAAGGCATAGAGGTTGACGACGACCATATCGATGGGCTCGATCTGGTGCTCGGCGATGGCGGCCATGTGGGCGGCGTTGCCGCGGATATGGAGGATGCCGCCGTGGACCTTGGGGTGCAGGGTCTTCACACGGCCATCGAGCATCTCGGGGAAGCCAGTGAGGTCGGAGATATCGCGCACAGCGAGGCCGGCGTCGCGGAGTGCTTTGGCGGTGCCTCCGGTGGAGATGAGGTCGACGTGGTGGGCGGCGAGGGCGCGGGCGAAGTCAACGAGGCCGGTTTTATCAGTGACCGACAGGAGGGCGCGGCGAATCTTGATCGAGGACACAGTCTTGCTCCAGGTTTGCGGTGCGGATGGCTACTATTTTATGCTCAGTGGGACCTGTGCATTTTTTGCTGGCAATTTGCTGGATATTTCGCGGTTTTGGGTTCAGGTACCCGTGGTGAGTGCATGCACGTTTCACGGGCCCAAGACGGTGAATCTGACGGGCTACACGGTGCTCAACGGATAGCCACGAGCTTTCGTGCGGTGGAAGCCTGGGGTGCATGGTGAATTTGGGGGGGCGTCTGGATTTTTCGACTGCGCTCAGATTGCATCTATTTGTCAGGGACAGGGTTGCAGGATACGGTTAATCACAGATGAATTCTTCAAGTCATGATGAGGGTGGGCATCCGCGCGGCGAGATTCTGACGCCTACGGGTGAGCGGATCGCTATTCCCGAAGATATTGAGGCTGCGCCACGACACCGCGAACGCAGCGGCTGGAACCCGATGGGCTCGCCCGCGACGTATGCGCTGACGGCGCTGAATATCGGCGTATTTGTGGCGATGGTGGTGCATGGCGTGTCGCCGAGTTCGCCGCAGTCGATTGACCTGGTACGCTGGGGCGCGAATCTGGGCTGGGCGGATTATGCCGCACCGCTGGTAAAAGATGCGCACGGCATGGTCATCGGCGGATTCTTCCATGGGCAGTGGTGGCGGCTGGTGACGGCAACCTTTGTGCACGTAGGCGCGCTGCATCTGGCGACGAATATGTGGTGCCTGTGGAACCTGGGACTGCTCGGTGAGCCACTGCTGGGGCCATGGGGGCTGGCGGCGACGTATCTGCTGACAGGTGTGGCCGGCAATCTGCTGAGTACGGCGGTGCATCCGGAGATCATTGGCGCTGGAGCCTCAGGTGCGGTGTTCGGGCTGGCCGGCATTCTGATTGTGCTGCTCAGTAATAAGCGGCTGCCGATTCCGTGGCCGGAGCTGAAGAAGCTGCGGCGCAGTGTGATCCAGTTTGCGCTGCTGAATCTGGTGATCGGGCTGGCGACTTCGGTGCATGATTTTGGTGTGCATATCGACAACATGGCGCATATCGGTGGATTTCTCTGCGGTCTGGTGCTGGGTGTTCCGCTGCTGCCGCGGATGACGGCTGGCAGGGTGCGCTATCTGTCGCGGCAGAAGGCCGTGTTTGTGGGTGGGGCGCTGGTGCTGGCGTTGGCGGGGTATTGGCTGGCGAGCCTCACGGCGGGTATGGTCACAAACAGCTGAGCGCATAAGAAAGCCCCTCGATGAGGGGCTTTCTTATGCATTATTGCCGTTTGTGCGTCGGGAGAATTTAGCTGAGGGCGGTGGCGGCGAACTTGCGCACCATGGCCAGGAGCAGCTTACGGTCACTGTCGCTCAGGTTGGACGAGTAGCGCTGGATCTGCGAGAGAAAGCGAATCTCATCTTCGTTGAGCGAGGCGCCCTGTTGAATCTCGACAGGGGCATTCTCTTCCACGAAAAACTGTGACAGCGGAATATCCATGGCGAGGGCAATCTTCGCCAGCGTGTCCAGGGATGGGACGGTGTGGCCGTTCTCCACGCGCGAGAGATAGCAGCGCAGGAGGCCGGTACGCTTTTCAATGTCTCCCTGCGACATGCCGCGCTGTAGGCGGTAGCCGCGAATGGTGGTGCCGATGCTGAGGGAACGCGAGTCCATATTGCGTTCCTGGCCGGTGCCTGAAGTGTGTTGGCTGCTTGGCTCGATCATGGTTTCTAGATGTTGCATTAGCAACAAAGTAAATAGCGCGTGAAAGCAGGGCAAGCGCTAAATTCGTTTTCTTCAATAAAAGCGCGGCAAAAGAGTACCTTGCGAGATGCGTACAGCAGGAGGTACCTGTTGTCTTGGATGAGTCCGCACGCGCAGCGATTGTGTGAGTGCATGGACTCATGACTACAGATTGTGGGTGTAGTGCGCGAGTGGAGTGCACGCCGTATTCAGTTTGGTAAATGCAGATCAAGGCGGAAGTGGCGGACGCCTTCGTCGGTGTTGCCGTTGTAGCAGGGGGCGGGCTGGAAGCCGAGGGCGGTATAGAGCGCGGCGGGACGCGGCATTCTGGAGGGAACGGTGTCAAGGTAGATGGCGTCGTAGTTGCGCTGGCGGGCGAAGGCGAGAGCGGTATCGATCAGGCGGCTACCAAGCTGGTGGCCACGGAACTCCGGCAGCACGAAGAGGCGCTTCAGTTCGCCGACGGTGGCGTCACCGGGCAGCAGATGGTGATCGGGAACGCGCTGCAGGGCGATACAGCCTGCGGGTGCGTCGTCAACCAGCGCGAGCAGAAGGATGCCATCCGGCGGAGCGTAGCGGCCGGGAAGGGCGGCGATCTCCTGCTCGTAGGTGGGCATGCAGATGTGCTGGAAGCCGAGATGGTGCTGAAGAAAATGGGCGTAGGTGCGGAAGATGCCACCCATCGCGGCCAGGTCGGCTGGGGATTCGGCGATGCGGATTGTGATTGCGGGTTCCATTTGATTTCGTAGTTCTGCAGGCATTTGCGCGCGTTGCGCGGCCATCGCTTCGCGATGCTATCCCATATAAGCGCTCTGCCACTCCGGCGAACAAGTTCGTTCGCCGGGGTGGCAGAGCGCATATATGGGGCACCCGAATTCGTGGTACTACGCCATGTGCATGCCGCCGTTGACGTCAAGCGTGTGGCCGGTGATGTAGGAGGCCTCTTCCGAGGCGAGGAAGGCGACGGCGTGGGCGATGTCTGCGTCGGTGCCGATGCGGCCGAGGGGGATCTGTGTATTGAACGCTGCCTTCTGTTCCTCGGTGAGGACGTGGGTCATGGGTGTCTCGATGAAGCCGGGGGCGACGGCATTGACGGTGATGTTGCGGCTGGCAAGCTCGCGCGCAAGTGACTTGGTAAGGCCGATGAGGCCCGCCTTGGAGGCGGCGTAGTTAGCCTGGCCTGCCTGCCCGGTCTCTCCGACGACGGAGGTGATGTTGATGATGCGGCCCCAGCGGTTCTTCAGCAGCGATGAGACGCAGGCCTGGGTGAGTAGGAACGCACCGGTGAGGTTCGTGGTGAGCACATCGTCCCAGTCGGCGCGTTTCATGCGCATCATCAGGCCATCGCGTGTGATGCCGGCGTTGTTGACGAGGATCTCTACCTTGCCGAAGTGGGCGATGACGGCCTTGGCGCAGGATTTGATGGACTCTTCGCTGGAGACATCGAGGGCGAATGCGTGGGCGGTGCCGCCTGCAGCGGTAATCTCAGCGGCTACGGCTTCAAGCTTGTCGAGCGTGCGAGCGGCCAGAGCGACGTGAGCGCCGGCGCGGGCGAGTTCAAGAGCGCAGGCACGGCCAATGCCTTGCGATGCTCCGGTGACGAGTGCAATACGACCTGTGATGGTGGGCATGGTCTTCCATTATAGGGAAAAGAAAGACTTAAGGAGACTCTGATTAAGTTCTTTCTTTCCACTGCCTTATGTTTTAGGTTGAGTCATCGAGGTGGAAGCGATGGCGCAGCAGCAGACGTTGGCGATGGCAGCAGGGTTTGAGAAGCACGTGAAGCGGACGCGGCGGGCGGAGTTTCTTGCGCAGATGGAACTGGCCGTGCCGTGGC
>DASWOP010000071.1:0-3718 GCA_036404255.1 Acidobacteriaceae bacterium
CCATGTCTTCTTCCTTCAAATTGCTTCAAACGAATTCTGCATGCCTGCTTCAAGGGTGGTGCGCTGTCGAGAGCAGCCTTACTTCGGCTTCGCTGACGATTCGCTTGCGCGGGCGGAGTGGCCCTTGAAGGTCCGCGTCGCAGAGAACTCGCCGAGCTTGTGTCCGACCATGTTCTCTGTCACATAGACCGGGATGAACTTGCGCCCGTTGTGCACGGCAATGGTGTGGCCCACCATGTCGGGGTGTATGGTGGAGCGACGCGACCAGGTGCGCAGCACCTTCTTGTCATTCGCCGCGTTCATCACATTGATCTTCGTCATCAAATGCCCGTCAATGAACGGGCCCTTCTTCATGGAACGTGCCATCAGTCAAACTCCGTAACGCTAAACTTGCTGAAAACCTTCTGAAACTCGCTTACTTGCTGCGGCGGTTGACGATGAATACATCGGTCCGCTTATTGTTGCGTGTCTTGTAGCCACGCGTCGGCTTGCCCCACGGCGTAACCGGATGACGGCCGCCAGAGGTCTTACCTTCACCACCACCGTGCGGGTGATCGACCGGGTTCATCGAGACGCCGCGGTTGGCCGGGCGGATACCCTTCCAACGGTTGCGTCCAGCCTTGCCGATGGTGACATTCTCGTGGTCCGTGTTGCCGACCTGGCCGATCGTCGCCATGCAGTCCACCAGCACCTTACGGGTCTCGCCGGAGGGAAGCTTGAGCAGAGCGTAGTCGCCTTCCTTGGCGACCAGGTTGACCTGTGCGCCAGCCGAGCGGGCCATCTGCGCGCCCTTGCCAGGACGAAGCTCGATGTTGTGCAGGATCGTGCCGGTCGGAATATTTTTCAGTGGCAGCGCATTACCGATCAGGATGTCAGCCTCGGGGCCGGACATGATCTTCTGACCAACCTTCAGGCCGATCGGCTGAATGATGTAGCGCTTTTCGCCGTCAGCGTAGCTGATGAGGGCGATGCGCGAGCTGCGGTTCGGATCGTATTCAATCGTCGCCACGGTGCCCGGGATGCCGAACTTGTCACGCTTGAAGTCAATGAGGCGAAGCTTCTGCTTATGACCGCCACCCTGGTGGCGAATGGTCATGTTACCGGCACTGCTACGGCCACCCGTACGCTGCTTTACTGCCAGCAATGGCTTGTACGGCTTGTCCGTCGTGATGTCGTCGTTGACCAGCGTTGTCTTGAAACGCAGTGTCGGTGTAATCGGTCTAAATGTTTTAATCGGCATCGTCTTATTCCCTTGCCCGCCCACAGCGCTTAGCGCTATCGGGCACCTTCAAATTTTCTGTTCCTAATCCCTGAGCCCTGGTCCTGCTCTTTAGAGATTGTTGACGTAGTCCGGCATCTTTTCGCCGGACTTCAGGCGGACATACGCCTTCTTCCAGTCGGGGCGGTAGCCGGCGAACTTGCCACGGCGGCGCTCCTTGCCTTCCACATTGGCGGTGCGAATGGTAGCCACTTTGACCTTGAACAAGGTCTCTACAGCTTTCTTCACTTCAGTCTTGGTCGCGGTCGGAGCCACCTCGAATACCAGGGTGCCCTCCGTTTCCTTCACGGTCAGTCCCTTTTCCGTGATCAGCGGCCGGCGGATGACGCTATAGAGATTCGACATTTATGCGACCTCCTTCTGCGCGGCGAGCCGGCGCTTGGATACAGACTTCTTCAGCACTTCCTGCAGTGAGGAAAGCGCATCCTGCGAGAAGATTGCGCTATCGTGGCGCAGTAGATCGTAGGGATGAACCTCAGAGCTGAGCACCAAATCCACACCCTGCAGATTGCGCGAACCGAGATACAGCGCGTCGGTCAGCTTCTGCGAACTCTCCACCAGCAGCGCGGTGCGCTTGGCGTCCAGGCTATTCAGAGCCGTGCGGTAGGTCTTGGTCTTGGCTTCTTTTGCCTCGAGCGAGTCCACCACAATCAGCTTGCCGTCAGCCAGCTTGGTTGCCAGCGCGGAACGCAGTGCACCCAGAAGCTTCTTCTTGGGGAACGCGTACTCGTAGCTGCGCGGCTGCGGTCCGTGAACCGTACCGCCACCACGCCAGAGCGGCGTGCGGATGGAACCGACGCGTGCGCGACCGGTGCCCTTCTGCTTCCACAGCTTCTTGCCTGCGCCGGAGACCATCTTGCGATTCTTGGTTGCGGCGGTACCCTGCCGCAGGGCTGCGCGGTAGTGTTTTACCGCTTCCCACATCAGCGGCTCGTTGATCTCGCTCGCTGCGAAGACCTCGTCAGCCAGATCAAACTGGCCGCTCTTGGTCCCATCGAGTTTGACTACATCAATCTTTGCCATCGTCCTTCTCTTTTCATGCCGCACACTGCAGCGGCTCAAACTTATCTGCTCTACGCCATCTGCCCGGAACTACTTCTTCTTGGGAGATGCCTTCTTGGAAGCCTTCAGCGGATCGACCGTGCCGGAGCCGGCGAATCCACGGCGCTCGCGCGGTGGCGACTTCGCCTTCGAGATGTACACGTAACCGTCACGCGCACCCGGAACCGCACCCTCGACCATCAACAAGCCCTCTTCCACATCGATACCGCGAATGCGAAGATTGCGAACCGTGACCTGCTCCGCGCCCATATGGCCAGGCATACGCTGACCGGGAAACACGCGCGAAGGAAAGCTCGATGCACCGATGGAGCCCTGCACCTGGAACATGTGGCCGTGGGCCTTGGGGCCGCCGCCGAAACCATGGCGCCGCACAACACCAGCAAAACCGCGGCCCTTGGAAGTTCCGATCACGTCAACATACTTCTCGTCCGAGAAAATGTCGACCAGAATCTGATCGCCAGCCTTCACGTCGCTCGCCGTCCCGTCAGCCGACTCGAGCGTAAACTCCTTCACCAGGCGAACCGGGGGAACGTTGGACTTCGCAAAGTGGCCCGTCATCGGCTTGTTGATCTTGCTCGCCTTCACGAACTCCACCAGGCCAACCTGCGCGGCATCGTAGCCGTCGCGAGCTGCGGTCTTGAGCTGCGTAATCACGCAGGGACCCGCCTTCAGCACGGTGATCGGGTGGACATCGCCACGCTCGTCGAACACCTGCGTCATACCAATCTTCTTACCAATGAGTCCTGTAACTGCCATATCTTCCTCTCCTCATCATGCGCAGAGCGCACTGTAGGTGTTATCTGAATCGCCTTATTTCTGAACCGTCTTGATCTCTACGTCGACGCCCGCCGGCAGGTCGAGCTTCATCAGCGCGTCCACCGTCTGCTGCGTCGGCTCCAGAATGTCGATCAGCCGCTTGTGCGTGCGGATCTCAAATGCCTCACGCGACTTCTTATCCACGTGCGGCGAACGCAACACGCAATACTTGTTCTTCATCGTCGGCAGCGGAATCGGACCCGCAACCTGTGCGCCGGTACGCTTCGCCGTCTCCACGATCTCGCCCGTCGATGTATCTAGGATGCGGGAGTCGTACGCCTTCAACCGAATTCGAATTCTCTGACCAGCCATGTGCTTTTCCTATCTCAACCAAACTTGGTACTGCTTTGAACTTTTGTCCGGGTGGAGCGAGCTATTCGCTCCACCCGGCTGAATTACTTAACAATCTCGCTGATGGTCCCGGCGCCGACAGTGCGACCGCCTTCGCGAATCGCGAAGCGCAAGCCCTTCTCCATCGCAACCGGCGTGCCCAGCGTGATCTCCAGAGTGACATTGTCACCCGGCATCACCATCTCCGTGCCCTCCGGCAGCTTCGCCGAT
>DASWOP010000072.1:0-9849 GCA_036404255.1 Acidobacteriaceae bacterium
ATGCTCGGCGGCCTCAACATACCCGGCCTCTAAGTTTCTTTATCATTCTGAGCGCAGCGAAGAATCTGCTTTTCGTACTTGCGGCAAATACTTCAACGGCCAACAGCGCCATAACCCCACGTCCGAAAGACGTCGAATAAAAATATGTCACGATTCGCAGAACCCATGGCCCGGCTGATCGAAGAGCTACGCAAGCTTCCCGGCATCGGCTCCAAAAATGCGCAGCGCCTCGCCTTCCACATTCTGCGCTCCAGCGATGCAGACGCCCAGGCCCTCTCCGCCGCCATCCACGAGCTCAAGGCCCAGCTTCGCCTCTGCTCCATCTGCAATAACGTGACCGACGTTGACCCCTGCAGCTACTGCACCAGCCCCACCCGCAACCAGCAGCTCATCTGCGTCGTCGAAGAGCCCACCAGCGTCAACGCCATCGAAAAATCCCGCAATTTCAACGGCGTGTATCACATCCTGCACGGAACCCTTTCGCCCCTGAACGGCGTCGGCCCCGAGCAACTCCGCATCGCCAACCTGCTCACCCGCGTGCAGGTCCGTCCGGCAGACGCGCCTCCCTTGGAGATCATCATCGCCACCTCCCCCACTATGGAAGGCGAAGCCACAGCCAGCTACCTCGCCGATCAGTTGCACCGAGCCAGCCCCGCGCTGAACATCACCCGTATCGCCACCGGCATCCCCGCTGGCAGCGACATCGAGTACGCCGACGAAGTCACCATGTCCCGCGCCCTCGAAGGCCGCCGCAGCATGTAGCGATTCCCCACCATGAAGGTGTCATCCTGACGCACAGCGGAAGGATCTGCCACACTCTTCGCGAGCCACGGTCGCACGAAGCTTTCTGGCCATACCTCTCACGTATTGCCCACACCCAAATCAAAAGGCGAACCCGAAAGCTCTCGCTTTCAAATCCGCCTTGATCTGTCTTATCCGTTCAATCCGTGTTGAAGTCTTTGCTGTGCTGTTGCGCCAAAGGCGCGTCCGCCCGTCCGGCTAGGACCTCAGCTTCGCCAGCAAATCCGTCGGATGGACCGGCTTGGCCAGGATCTCGAACTCATGGCCCTGGGCGCGTGCCTTCTCCAGCAGATCGGCGGTAGCCGCCTGGCCGGAGAACAGCAGGATCTTGCAGTTTGGCAGCTTGGCCCGTACTTCAATTGCTGCTTCAATGCCCGTGATTCCCGTCATAATGACGTCCGAGATCAGCATATTCGGCTGAAAACTCTCGGCAGCTTCAACGGCCTTTTCGCCGCTGTATACGGCGCGGGCGTCAAAGCCCGCCTGGTTCAGAATGATGGCGAGGGTGTTCGCAATGACTTGTTCGTCATCTGCAACTAATACCCGCGGCTTTGAGGAAGTTTCTGGCATGCTTCTCCTGGAAAATCTGTAAAGAGTGGTGGGAGTGAAAAAGGAGCCCGCATCCATCGTGCGCAGGTTTGGATGCCCGCGTTCTCTTCATTTAACCTAATACATTACAACCATTTACCGCAACTCGTCTGCCCTGAATGCGGTACGGATCAAGCCCTGTTCCCTATTCCCTATCCCCTGGTCTATATTTGGTCTGACCAATTTCGGTCCAGGATCTCTCACATGAATTCACGCCGCACCCTGCTCGCCCTCGCCGCCGCCCTTCTGCTCGCGCCTCTTGCCCACGCCAAAACCTGCGACGTCCACAGCTTTGGCGCTAAAGGCGATGGCACCACGCCCGACACCGCTGCCATCCAGAAAGCGATCGACACCTGCTCCGCGCCAGATTCCACTATTGAGCTAACAGCCGGCACCTACCTCTCCGCGCCGCTCACGCTGCGCACGCACACCCATCTCAAGATCGATACCGGCGCCACGCTCCTCGGCTCAAAGAACAAGGATGACTACCCCCAACGCACGGAGCCCGGCAATACATGGCGCCGCGTGGCGTTGCTCCACGCCGATGACGCGGACGACGTCTCGATCACCGGCGGCGGCACGATCGACGGACAAGGCCAGGAGTGGTGGAACTGGGCGCAGGAGGGCCGTACCAAGGGCGATACCAGCGGCAATTCGCCGGATCGTACCCGTCCGCTGCTGATCGATCTGGTCAAGACGAACCACATCCTCATCGATGGCGTCACCATCCAGAACTCGCCGATGTACAACATCACCCTGTTCCAGGCGAACTACATCACCATCACCAACATCAAAATTCTCAATCCGCAGCACTCACATAACACCGACGGCATCGATCCCTTCTTCTCCTCCCATATCAAGATCGATCACGTCTACATCGATACCGGTGACGACTGCATCGCCATCAAGAGCGGCCTGGTAGAGCGCGGAGAGCCCAACCTGCCCAGCTTTGACATCACTGTCACCAACAGTGAGATGCTCCACGGCCACGGCCTCTCCATCGGCAGTGAAATCGCCGGCGGCGTCCATGATGTGACCGTCCAAAACGTCAAATTCAAAGGCACCGATGCAGGTATCCGCGTCAAGTCGAACCGCACCCGCGGCAACGACGTCTACAACCTGGACTACTCCAACATCGCGATGGAAGACGTAAAGGTCCCCATCCTCATCACGGAGTATTACCCGAAGATTCCGGACTCTGACGTCGCGCAGCCCATGGCGGAGCACACACCCCGCTTCCGCGACATCACCATCAGCAACCTGGCCGCCATCGGCGCGCAGACCGCCATGCAGATTGCCGGCTTGCCTGAGAGCCCCATCCGCAACCTGAAGCTCACCAACGTGAGCATCTCAGCCGTCAAGCCCGCCATCATCATGTACGCAGACATCATCGAGAAGAATGTCGCCATCAAGGCCAACACAACCCCCGCGATCATCACCCGCGCGGGAGTCAACATCAAGCAGGTGAAATAACAACGGAGGCAGGCAAACAAATGCCACCCTCAGGGGTGGCATTTGTTTGCCCAAAATTCGCCACAACCAGTCTTCAATTCCGGGGCATTACGATGAAAGGTCCAGCTTCATCCTGACGCCTTTTCATAAATGCTGGCAGGCTCAGCGGTGGTGCAAATACGCTTTCCCATGCAGGCGATTGCAACTCCGGCATCGGTGTGGCCTGAAACAGTTTCCGGCATTGTCGCGCCGTCCACCGCGCCCAGGTCTTCGACTTTTTCCTGCGCGCGCTATCCGTCGAAATTCCAGTTCCTGCATACATCTGGCGATAGAGCTTTGAAATAAACATGAAGGCCACTCTAGCCCGCAGGTTTGGCGTACAGGCTGACCGTTGCCAGACCGCGCGCCAGTTATAGAATCTGTCCCAGACCTTTTGAGTCCGCGCCCTGATCTCGTCGGAACTCATCGACGGATGAGGAGTGAACATCTTTGGGCGAACCTCCGTCGGAATCAGCCAGTAGCGTGTCAGCGGTACATCGCCTACAAGCGTTGGATGGGCTGCCTGCTCCTTCTCCCAGCGCGCGAAATCGATCGTCCCGGGAAACGGTGTCATCATCACGAATTGGGCAAACGTCACGCCGGCCTTCAGTGCCATATCCACGGTCGCGTCGAATGTCGCGGGCTTATCCGTCGGTAGGCCAAAAATAAACGAACCCAGCACATGCACACCGTGCTCCTTGAAGGTTTGCAACTGTATTGCCAGCGCCTCGCCCGAATAGTTGAAGTCTTTGAACACCGCTTTCAATCCTTCCGGTGTCACTGCCTCCACGCCTACCAGCGCGCCCTTAATATTCGCCTTCCGCATGGCATCCAGATACTCCCCGTCCTCGCCCGCTTCCATCGTGATCTGGGTAAAGAACACCATGTCTTTCGGCAACTTTGCCAGCTCCGCCATCAACTGAAATCGCTCTGCGCGAATCGCTGTGAGCTCGGACAGTTTGGCGGCGTTGTTTTGTTCCCGCGCGAGCCGAAGATCGGTCAACGTCACGGGGTAGAAGTTGTCATCGGCCAGCGCGATGAAACGAAAACCAATCCGTCGCAGATGAACGATCTCGTCGATCACGCTCTGGTACTGCCGTTGCCGTGGCTGCTGTCCATCGGTTCTCCAGACGCTGCAAAAGGAGCAATGCTTCGGACATCCGCGAATCGTCTGCACAGACGCCCACATATACTTGTCACGCGGCACCAGGTCCCAGCGCGCTGCGAGAAACTGGCTGCCTTCGATGCGTCCGCCTTCATAGATCCGCTCCAGCTTATTTTCCAGACAGTCGGTTACGGCCTTTCCCCAGGCAATATCGCCATCGCCCGTTACCACGGCGTCCGCGCCACCTTGCTGGAATGCCTCCTCGGGAAACAGCGTCGCATGAATCCCGCCGTAGATAACCCATGCACCCCGCGCGCGCGCCAGACGTCCCACGCTATATCCGCGAAGTGCATTTCCCGTATGAACGCTGATGCCGACAATATCTCCCGGCAGAATGGTCTCCGGATCGATCTGCTCCAGCGATTCATCCACAAGGATGGGATCGCCCACCGCTTCAGGTGTGGCTGCAGCAAGTACAAATAACCATCTTGGCGTAATAACGGCTGTTCCGAATGAATTATCACTGGGATTTACAAGATGAACGCGCATTGAGTCCGGCCTTTCCCGTACCGGGTGCATTTGGCTTCCGACGGTCTGAACAACACCGAACATCGCGCGGGCGCAGCAAAATCCACACATCGCGAGGACACAGCAAAATCGTTCCCGCAAATTTCGCTTACGCCCAGCGATGCAATATTTTGTCAGAATCACCCTGCCGAAGAATGAGCAATATCGCACAGTCCAATGTCTTAACCGGCGAAACCAAATCGCCCAGACCTATCCATACCGCCCGATCTACCCATGCAGCACACCCACCCATGCAGCCCGGCTTACCCATACAGCCTGGCCTACCCATGCAGCCCGGATTACCCATGCAGCCCGGCTTACCTATGCAGCCCGGCTTACCTTTGCAGCCCGGCCTACCCATGCAGCCCGGCTTACCTATGCAGCCCGGCTTACCTTTGCAGCCCGGCCTACCCATACAGCCCGGATTACCCATACAGCCCGGATTAAGCCCCCGGCTTCAGCCGGGGGGAGTGGGGCTTCAGCCCCACGGAAACACCCCCAGAAAAAGCAAGGGGCTTTAGCCCCGGAAGTCCTGCTCTATCCACGTCGCCGCATCAAATTCACACACAAAATATCGCATAATTCAAGGATCTGGAATGAGATTACTGTCGCGGTTTCATCTTCATCGCATTCTCAAAAGCGAAGCAGATAGCTCGCCTTCACAAAGAACTGCCGCCCATCGTTCAGATACTGCGTAGACGTAGGCAACACCGGCTGATTCGGATCGCACTCACCGCTCCCCAGCCGCGTGCAGAAGTTTCTCGACAGGTTCTGAATATCGCTGTTGTATCCGGCATAGATCGCCGTCCCCGGATGCGGCAGCCACGTGAGCAGTACCTGCGTCTGCACCTGCTTCGTCCGTGGCAGTGAGGTTTCAAGCTCATTCGCCAGCGTCGAGTCATACTCCACAATCACCCTTGCGCTCAATGCGCGCGTGAACTGGTAGTTGATCTTCGTTCGATACGTCTGGCTCTCATAGACCAGCGCTCCATTCTGCACCGAGTGGTCGCGATCCAGCAGATACGTATTGTCGATCGTCAACTGGCGCAGCGGGGCCACCGTCACCCGGGCCTCCACATACTCCTGGTTCATAAGCGATGGCGTAGCTCCATCGACAGGGTTGTAGTTTACATTTCCACCTTTTATCGCCTGGATGTCGAAGTTCATCTGCCGGTACGGTTGTCCGCGCGTCACCAGTCCGCCAAAGTTCTCCGTGAAGTTACGGCTCCCCGCCATCGCATACCCATCCTGCGGACCCACCGTATCGGAGTTCTGTCCCCCGATCGGCGCAATCACAATCTTCCTGGTCAACTTCACAAACGGATCAAACGATGAGTAGTGGTACACCCTGTTTCCCTGGTGATCGAACGCAATATTCTGGTTCGTCTCCAACCCAAAACTCTGAATCACGCTGTGCTTCGGATACCACTGGTACGTTGCGTGTGTCTGGTCGTTATGAATATTCAGCGTTTGGACGAAACCAACCATGGTTTGAAATCCCGAACTGAAGTCCTGGTACGTACTATCCATATTGAAGGCATGGCCCGACCGGTTCACCTCGAGATACGACGCCGGCCCAGCAGAATATCCTGCCGGAAAACCGCCCTTCGCTCCATCCTCTGTGCCACTGGTGGAACTCTCCACGGCCTGTCCCGTCACCGTCCACCGCTCGTTCACGCGTGCAATGAAATCCACTCCGCCGGTACGGTTCCAGCCCTCGCCAAACTCCTCATCGGCATAGATCAACCCAACGCTGTAGTTCTTGCCAAAATCCTGCGACACTCTCCCCACCGCAAAGGCTGCATGCTTGCCATACAGTGGATTCCCCTTGGGAACCTCCTGCCCCGGTTCCCGGTCGTCGATCATCAGCAGCCCAACATTCGTATTCCCAATCTTCCCTGTTACACGTGCACCATACTCTGGACGGATAATATTGCGCGTGTACAGCAGCGTGATCGGCGTCGCAAAATAGTTTGCGTTCTCCAGAAAGAACGGTCGAAGCTCCGGAAAATACACCGGATACCGCTGATTCACAGTGAACTGTGGCTGATCGCTCTCCACATCGCTGAAATCCGGGTTCACCGTAGCATCCAGCACCACGCTGTCCCACAGCACCGCCTTCGCCTCACCTCCCGCGGTGCCCTCGAATCGCCTGGAACTGAAGTAGGGATTAAACGGGTCGCTGCTCACCAGCGTCTTCTCGCTCTGCCCCAGCACGTATGGATTGATCTGCACATTATGCGACCCCGTCACACTCGCGATTCCATGCAGCGTCCCTTCCTGCGTAAGCACGCCAGATACATTTGCCGATACCTGCGGCCAGTAATCCACCTCGCTGTTTCGCTGCAGATAACGCATCAGCACCACGCCCCAATCCGCCTCTCCCAGCCTGAACCGCAGGCTCCGGAATGGAATGGCCACCAGCGCCATCCAGCCGTCTTTGGTTACGCGCCCCTCAGAATCCCACACCTGGTCAAAGCTGTAATCCTCAGTGCTGCCCTCCGTCCACGCCGCATCCGCCTGCACTCCAGCCGGATTGACCGTAAACAATATCCCTCGTCTGCGGTCGTGGAACGTATCCAGCAGAATCGACACGCGGTCATCATTCAGAACATTTTCCCGCCGTGCCAGATGTCCGCGTATCATCGCCGGTCTGCGGTCATGGCAGATGAATACTGCGTAGAGTGTGCTCTTCGTCTGCCCCAGCCAGACCTCGGTCTGCTCTGTCGCCGGTCGTCCGTCATTGGGAGACTGCTGCACAAACCCCGTGACCTCCGCCATCTGGTTGCGCAGCTCCGCCCGCGGCTCCATCCCTGCGAAATCTGACAACTTCACCGCCTCCGTCAGCATAGGAACCTTCACCTCACCACGCTGCGGTAACACCGTCGGCATCCCGGCTGATACGACTGGTGCACCAGCAGAGATACTTGGCTTTCCGTCCTGTGCATCTCCCCCCACACAAAAACACCAGATAGCCAGAGTAGCCACGATGCTGGTTCGCACCCTCTTTAACCGGCTCACCTTCCGCAGCAGGCAGAGGTTCATCTCTCCTGCTAAAACTTCATCCATCACTTCAAAACTCCATATACGGGATGCCATCTCTGGCAGTTATTTGGAATAGGTTTCAAACGCTGAGGCCTAGATTGCCCTCTACCAGCTAATACGGAAAACCTATCTCTTTTGAATGCAATATCTTTCGATCTTCCCATTTTAGTCAGACCTTCGATTCCTCAGGAGCTTTCCCGCACGAACACCGTAAAGCACCGTGCAGTCCGTCAAGTTCACCGTCATGGACCCGTGAAATGCGCTTAAGCCCTTCACGGGTAAACGAACGATTTTCCCCGGAAATATGGGAATTAGAGGCAAAAGAACAAACCGGCCATATTCGTAGTTTCGTAGGTAATAATCCATCCCTCAGGCTTCCTCTTCGCCGCCACCCAGCATCCGATGATAGGCAAATAGAGGGGAACGAATGACCAAAATCAACCGTTGGTGGCTGGCTGCTGCAGGCTTTCTCATGCAAATGGCACTGGGCGCCGTCTATGCCTGGAGCGTCTTCCGCGCCCCCCTCGCAAAGCAATTCCATTGGTCTATCGCTGAAGTCACCCTCACCTTCACCATCAGCATCTTTGTTCTCGGCGTCTCCGCATTCTTCGGCGGACTCTGGCTCAATCGCAGCGGTCCACGCATCGTTGCGCTCACCGGAGGCTTTCTCTATGGCCTCGGCGTGTTCCTCGCCAGCTACTCCGCCAACAAGCTCTGGTGGCTCTATCTCAGCTACGGACTCATTGGTGGCATCGGCCTTGGCTTTGGCTACATCGTCCCCGTAGCAGTATTGGTCAAATGGTTCCCTGACCGTCGCGGCCTTATCACCGGCATTGCCGTCGGCGGCTTCGGCGCAGGCGCGCTGGTCACGGCCCCCGTCGCAACCCATCTCATCCAGACGATCGGCGTTCTGCCCACCTTCGCCTGGCTCGGCATCGTCTATCTCATCATCACCATGGCCACCGGCTACTTTATGCAGAATCCGCCAGACGGCTGGAAGCCCACGGGCTGGTCACCCAGTGCCACGCAAAACTCGCAGCGTGCCGCCAAGGATTACACCCTCGCAGAGGCGCTCAGAACATGGCAATGGTGGGCGCTCTGGCTCCTGCTCTTCCTCAATACCTCCGCTGGCATCTCGCTGATCTCGCAGGAAGCTCCGCTCTTCCAGGAGATCGCAAAGATCAGTGTCGTCGTCGCCGGCAGCATGGTAGGCATCGCCAGCATTGGAAACGCCGTTGGCCGCATCTTCTGGGCCTGGGCATCGGATGCCATCACCCGCCGCTGGACCTTCGTTGCCATGTTCCTGTTACAGGTAGGCCTCTTCTGGATTCTGCCCAGCCTCACCTCTGCAGCAGTAGTGACTATCGTCTCCTTCGTCATCCTCATGTGCTACGGTGGCGGTTTCGGCACCATGCCAGCCTTCGCAGCCGATTACTTCGGCTCAAAGAACGTCGGCCCCATCTATGGACTCATGCTCACGGCGTGGGGCTCGGCCAGCGCCTTCGGCCCCCTGCTCATCGCCCACATGCGCCAATCCAGCGGCTCCTACAGCACCGGTCTGCACGTAATTGCAGTCATCATGATCGTCTCGATCGTGCTGCCCATCCTTGTCTCTCCCCCCAAGCACACAGCAGGAAGCTCTCCCAGCCCAAGCTAGTTTTGTCATTCCACCTATTTATTTGTTATCCCGCAGCGTAGCGGAGGGATCTGCTTCTTCGGTACTGCCACGAATCCATCCACAGCGCCCACGCGTCCACATAATCTCCAGTGATACACTCAAGAGTGGATTGAGGTGCCAGCGCCGCAAGGCGAACAGGAGTTTAGTTCCCTCCTCACCACGTCCAAACATTTCCGGAAAGCGGCCAGCGGATGTTTCGCGGCCAGGTAAGTGAAGCGCATGGGTTCCATCGGTCTTTATTTTCTCGTTATTGTTCACGTAATTGTCTGCCTGTTCCTGATTGGCGTCGTCCTGCTTCAGCAGGGCAAGAGCGCCGACCTCGCCGGTGCCTTCGGCGGCCAGGGTTCGCAGACTGCCTTCGGCCCCCGCGGCGCAGCCAACCTGCTCACCCGCCTCACCACCTGGGCAGCCGTCTTCTTCATGTTCACGTCCATCGGACTCACCGTGATGATGTCCCGTCGTTCCAACGATCACTCCGTCCTCAGCGGCATCACCTCTTCGCAGCCCGCGAAGAAGTAACTTCTTCCGCACCAAAAATCAAGGGCAGGCCTCAGGCCTGCCCTTTTGCATTTAA
>DASWOP010000073.1:0-2577 GCA_036404255.1 Acidobacteriaceae bacterium
ACTTGCGCTGGAGCCTTCGGGTTTCAGGTGACATACGTGCTTGCCGTGCGGTAGGGTTGCGCTGGCTGGCGTCTGAAAGCTTGTTCCCCGGAGGCTTCTATGTCCCAGATTCTGCACCAGGGTTTGCGCGCGCTGACCGCAACGATATTGTGTCTTTTGATGGCGGGGCAGCCGATGCTGTACGCCGCGCCCAAGCCGCCTGCGCGGGTGACCGCGCCCGATCCGGCAGGGACGCTGCAGGGCGATGACCGCATTCTGCATGCGTTGAACCGGTTCACCTATGGCCCGCGCCCCGG
Organism: Acidobacteriaceae bacterium; assembly: GCA_036404255.1. Lineage (GTDB taxonomy): Bacteria > Acidobacteriota > Terriglobia > Terriglobales > Acidobacteriaceae > JARLFX01. The sequence continues at coordinate 297 of DASWOP010000073.1, forward strand.
CGACGTGGACGCGGTGAAGAAGATGGGGCTGGACCGCTGGTTCGCGCAGCAGTTGAACCCGGGCAGCATTGACAACAGCGATCTGCAGGCACGGATGGCGCAGTATCCGGCGATGCAACTCAATGAAGAGCAGCTGATGATGCGTTTTCCATCGCGGCAGATGATCCGCGCGATCACAAACGGCTTGCAACCGATGCCGAAGGATCCGGTGGAACACGCGATCTACGCGGACCAGATCTACTTCTACAACCTGTACAAGGACAAGCTGGGCGCGGTGACGCCGGTGCCGGTTATGGCGGTGCCTGCGGATACAAGCATGCAGAAGGACGGTGCTGCGGCAGGGAACGATATGGCCGGCAATGAAATGGCGGGCGATGCGATGATGCCTGTTGCTTCGGCTCAGACTGGAAAGGGCAGGAAAGCGGCGGCGGCGAGCGCTATTGAGCGGAATGGGGATGCGATGTCCGCGGCGGATGTCCAGGCGATTGTGGCGCTGCCGGTGCAGGCGCGGTATGACCGGATTCTTGCCATGACGCCGCAGCAGTTGCTGACTTTCCGCAATGGGTCGAACCGCTACCGGGGCCAGATTGTGGAGGGCATGACGCCGGAGCAGCGCGAGGTGATGGGCGCGCTGGGAAATTCGCGGCAGGTGGTGACCGGAGAGTTGATGGCGGCCACGCTGGAGCGCGAGGTGTACAGCTCGCGGCAGTTGCAGGAGGTGATGACGGATTTCTGGCTGAATCACTTCAATGTCTACATCAAGAAGAACGAGATCACGCCGTACCAACTGGTGGGCTATGTGCGCGACACGATTGCGCCGCATGCGCTGGGGCACTTTGAAGACCTGCTGGTGGCGACGGCGAAGTCGTCCGCGATGTTGAGCTACCTGGACAATATGCAGAGCACTGGGCCGGATTCGCTGGCCGCTAAGCGCAACGGCGGTAATAATCCGCGGATACAGGAACGGCTGGCGAAGCTGGGGAATACCCCTGATGCAAAGACGCAGATTGCGCAGGTACAGCAGCAGCGCAAGAACAGCGGACTGAATGAGAATTATGCTCGGGAACTGATGGAACTGCACACGCTGGGCGTGAATGGCGGCTACACCCAGCACGATGTGACGGAGGTGGCGAAGGTCTTTACCGGCTGGACGCTGGACCGACCGTACCGGGGCGGGCAGTTCAACTTTGACGAGCGGCGGCATGAGCCGGGGACGAAGGCGGTGCTAGGGAATACTATCCGCGAGGGTGGAGTGAACGAGGGGCTGGAGGTGCTGCATATGCTGGCTACAAGCCCGCAGACGGCGCACTTCATCTCGCGGGAGCTGGCGGTACGGTTTGTGGCAGACGAGCCTCCAGCGACGCTTGTGGATCGCATGGCGGCCACCTTCCTTGCGTCGAAGGGCGACATGAAGGCGGTGCTGACGACGATGTATAAGTCGCCGGAGTTCTGGTCGAAGGACGCATACCGCGCCAAGGTGAAGACTCCGCTGGAGTATGTGCTGTCTGCCGTACGCGCCAGCGATGCGCAGATGAAGACGCCTATTGCGCTTGGGCTGGCGCTGGACCGGCTGGGGATGCCGATCTTCGGCTGCCAGCCGCCGACGGGCTACTACTGGAGGGCGTCTGACTGGGTGAGCACGAGTGCGCTGGTTTCGCGCATGAACTTTGCGCTGGCGCTCAGCGTGAATGCTTTGCCGGGAGTGACGGCGGACTGGAACAGTGTGCTGCAGGAGGGCGGAATTGCCAGTGCGGTGCCGACGGTGGCTGGGGTGTTCTCTCCGAAGGAGAAGGAGCTGCGGCTGGAGTCTGTGCTGATGAACCGGCCGGTGAGCGAAAAGACTCGGCATACGGTGCTGGAGCAGGCAGCTCTGCTCTCTGTGGAGGATGCTGCATCTAAATTTCCAATTGACCTGAATGACATTGCTACCCTGAGCGGAGGGAAGGGCGGTGGCGGCGGGGGCGGGAAGAATGCAGCGAACCGCGATCGCAGGATCATGGGACAGATGGGGCAGAATCCAGAGCCGAATGACCGGGAGGCCAGCTTGATGGCGGGGCTGCTGCTGGGGTCACCGGAGTTTCAGAGGAGATGAGGCAGGGAACAGGGAGTAGAAAAGCGACGGAGTGCGCGACTTAGTGTAGAGATTTGAGTCAGTATAGGTACGGGCTGTGCGAGAGGCCAAGGAATTGCAGCAGGAGGAACTATGAACTTCCCCGGAATTACGCGACGTGGATTTATGAAGGGCGGAGCGCTGGCACTGGTGGGTACGTCCGCCATTCCC
>DASWOP010000074.1:0-7911 GCA_036404255.1 Acidobacteriaceae bacterium
GGCGACGTGCCTCTTGAGCACCTGCAACTCACCGCGAACTTCCGCTCGCACCATGCTCTGGTCGCCGCATTCAACACCCACTTCGAACGGATCCGCCCACACCAGATCAATGCGCAGGATTCCACACTCTACACCGCCGCATGTGCCGAGCGCGAGATCAAAGCTGACCGCTTCACCGACGCAGACAGCGCACACATCGGCCTGCACTGGCATCCGGAGATCATCCAGAACGACGACAAACAGCAGGCACGCGAAGACAGCACCAAAGCCCGCAAGCGCGAAGCCGAAGAGATCGCAACCTTGGTCGAGACATGGCGCCAGCGCAAACTTGCCGCAGATACACCCGCCTCCATCGCCGTTCTGGTGCGGGTCAAATCCCACCTGCAGCAGATTGCACTCGCTCTCCGCGAAAAGCAGATTCCCTACCGTGCCGTGGAGATCGAAGCTCTCGGCGAGCAACAGGAAGTTCTTGATGCCCTCTCCCTGCTGCGCGCGCTTCTGCATCCTGCAGACCGCGTTGCCTGGCTCGCCGTCCTTCGCGCGCCGTGGTGCGGCCTCACCGTTCTCGACCTGCACACGCTCACCGGCAGCGACGATTCCGCCTGCGCCACTCTCTGCATCAGTGAACTCATTACCGCACGCGCCGGTTTGCTTCCCTCGCCGAGCCTCGAGCGTGTGCTCCGCACCCATGAGATTCTCACCTCAGCCGCTGCGCAGCATGGCAGGCTTGCACTCTCCCAATGGGTCGAGGGCGTATGGCGTTCGCTCGGCGGACCGCTGTATCTTGATGCCGCGCAGACTGCGAATGTCCAAAGTTTCTTCGCCCTTCTTGACGAGTGCGAGGAACAGGGCGACGTTCTGGACGCGAACCTCCTGCTTGAACGCCTGCAGACCCTCTTCGCTCCCGATTCACAAGCAGAAGACATCACCGTCGATCTAATGACCATCCACAAAGCCAAGGGCCTCGAGTGGGACGTCGTGTTTGTGCCGTCGCTCGACCGCAAGTCCGGCATCAACACCCCACCGCTGCTGGAGTGGCTGGAGAATCCCTCCACCAGCCCCGGCGAAAGCCTCGCGCTGCTCGCCCCCATCCCCAGCAAGAGCGACCAGGGCCCCAGCCTGCACAGCTACGTAAGCGGTCTGCGGAAGCAGATTCAGGATATGGAACTCCGCCGCGTCTTCTACGTCGCCGCCACCCGCGCGCGTGAAGAGTTGCACCTCTTCGGACAGGTCACCCTCTCCGACAAAGGACTGCGCCCTCGCGCCAGCACACTGCTCAACGCAGCCTGGCCCGCCGCAGCACAACACTTTGAAGCAAAGCAAATAGCCGTCCCAGCCAAGCTCTTCGTCATGCCCACTCCGCCCGCGACAAACGAATCAGACGGCGTCATCCTACAGCTCGCCGCTGCTGCCGCCCCTGTCGCCAAACTGCGCACCGTCCGCCGCCTTCCCGCCACCGCAGACATCGCCGCGCTCAATGCCCGGCTCGCGCCAGCGCCATTGCACACAGCCGCAGCTGAGCCTTTCTCTCCCGAGCGTGCCTATCAGCGGGCAGAAGGCTCGCTCAGCGCACGTGCACTGGGAACGGTAGTTCATGCCTACCTCTACCGCATCGCGCACGAGTTCGCCAACGCCACCATAGCCACACCCTTCGACATAGATCATTGGCTGCCCGGCATCACCGCCATGCTGCGCAGCTTTGGCCTGCCTCCGGCAGACGTGCAGCGCCGTGCCACACAAGCCCTGGCAGCACTTCGTTCCACACTCGACGATGCACAGGGACAGTGGGTGCTCGCGCCGCATCCGCAAGCCGCCAGCGAATTAGCCATGAGCACGTGGACCGCCGACGGCGCGCTGGCCACCTACCGCATGGATCGCAGCTTTCGCGCCGGCACAGCGCCGCTCGCGGCAAGGCAAAATTTTCTATGGATCGTAGACTACAAAATCTCCGCGGAAGACGAGAGCTCCCCCCCCGCAATCCTCGCCGCTGAGTCCGAAAAGCATCGCAGCCAACTCGAAGCCTACGCCCGCGTGCAGCAGCCCGCACTCACGGAGGCGGATGGAATTCGCCTCGCCGCGTTCTATCCATTCCGCAAGACAGGCGAAAAGTTGAAAGTGTGGGAGTACCCCGCGAAGTAGCCTTAGGTATCCGTCGGCTCCACCGGCTGCGCGATCACATGATGCCGCACATCCGCGCCGCGCACCCAGAAGATAACATCCTCTGCGATGTTGGTTGCATGGTCGCCCACGCGCTCCAGGTTGCGCGCAATCATCATCGCGTTTAGCGCCTGCGGCGTCAGCTCCGGCTGATTCTTGATGAGCGTGCTCAGCGCGTAGAACGCAGCATTGTTCATCTCGTCCACGCGATCGTCCATCGTCAATACGTCGGAAGCCATCAGCGGATCCGCCTCAATGAACGCCTGTAGCGCCTTGCGTACCATCGCAGAAGCCAGCATCGCCAGCCGCGGAATATCCACCGGCAGATCGACATTGGAGAACGCCAGAATCTCCCTCACGCGCACGGCGATATTGACCGCCTGATCGCCCACGCGCTCCAGGTCCGCGTTGATGCGGATTACAGACAGGATGAAGCGCAGATCCACCGCCGTGGGTTGCTCCATCGCGAGCATGTCCAGCGCCATCTGGTCAATCTCGCGCTCCAGGTGATTGATGGAGGGCTCGCCCTGCAACACCAGCTCCACCATGGAGAGGTCGCGCGTGCGATACGCCTCCGTCGCGCGCTGGATGGCCTGCTCCGTCAACCCGGCCATCACAAGCAGCTTCTCTTTCAGATCGCCGAGGCTCTGCTGAAACCGTATGCGGCTCATCCGAACCTCCCGGTGATGTAATCTTCCGTCCGCTTGTCGCGGGGATTAGTAAATATCTTATGCGTCTGGTCAAACTCCACCAGTTTCCCGTTCAGGAAGAATCCAGTGCCCTCGGCCACGCGTGCCGCCTGCTGCATGTTGTGCGTCACAATCACAATGGTGTACTGCGTCTTGAGCTGAAAGATCAAGTCTTCGATCTTCGATGTCGAGATCGGATCGAGTGCCGAAGCCGGCTCGTCCATCAGCAGCACCTCAGGATCGACGGCAAGCGCACGCGCAATGCACAGCCGCTGCTGCTGCCCGCCGGAGAGGCTTGCGCCCGACTTCTTCTTCAGGTCGTCCTTCACTTCATCCCACAGCGCTGCGCTCATCAGCGAACGCTCCACCACTTCATCCAGCACGCGGCGGTTGCGAAACCCGTTGAGCTTCAGCCCGCTGGCCACATTGTCGTAGATCGACATCGTCGGAAACGGATTGGGCCGCTGAAACACCATGCCGACGCGGCGGCGAATCTCTACCGGCGATGCATCCTTGTAGATGTCCAGATCGCCCATCTTCACCACGCCGGTCACGCGGCCAATGGGATTGGTCTCGTGCATGCGGTTCAGGCACCGCACAAAGGTAGACTTCCCGCAGCCCGAAGGCCCGATCAGCGCCGTAGCGCGGTTCGCCGGGATGTGCAGGGTTACATCCTGCAGCGTATGCGTCGATCCGTACCACGCATTGAGATTCTCGACCTGAATTCCTACGCCCACTATTGATTTCCTTTCAGGATGCCGCGGCTGGCGACGACGCGGACCAGTGTGACCGAGACCATGATCAGCATAATCAGCACCAGTGCTCCGGCCCACGCCAGACGGTGCCACTCATCATACGGCGAGATTGCGTAAACAAAAATCTGCAACGGCAGCGCGCCGATCGGCTGGTTCAGGTTCGCGCTCCAGAACTGGTTGCCGAACGCGGTAAAGAGCAGCGGCGCCGTCTCGCCCGCCACACGCGCAAAGGCCAGCATGCATCCCGTAATGATGCCGGGAGAGGCCGTGCGCAGGCTGATTGACATGATCGTGCGCCACTTGGGAACACCCAACGCAAAACCTGCCTCGCGTACCGCCAGCGGCACCGTCATCAGCATCTCTTCCGTCGTGCGCGTGACCGTCGGAATCATCATGATGGCCAACGCCACGCCGCCGGAGAGCGCGGAGAAGTGTCTCTGCCGCACCACGATCAGCGCGTAGATGGCCAGCCCCATCACAATGGAGGGCACGCCGTTCAACACGTCAGCGGTGAATCGCACGGCATGGCCCAGCATCTTGCCGCGGCCATACTCCGCCAGATACACACCCGCCGCAATGCCAACGGGGATCCCCATCGAACTTGCGAGCGTGAGAATAATTCCCGACCCGAGGATGGAGTTCGCCATGCCGCCGCCATTCTCACCCACCGGCGCGGGCACATGCGTAAAGAATGCGAGGTTCAGCGAGCTGGCGCCCTTGTACAGCAGGTACACAAGGATCGACACCAGCGGTGCGATCACCAGGATCGTACTCAGCACAGCAAGCCCCGTCACCAGATGGTCAGAGAGCCTGCGATACAGCGAGTTCACGCGGCCATTACGCATGAGCGGCGGACTGGGCAGCATATCCAGCTTGGTTTGTTCCGTCTCGTCGATCATGCCGCCCTCGCCGGAGTGCCCCGCGTTACGGCCCATACCAGCAGCCGCGCAATGGCATTCACCACAATCGTCACCAGGAAGAGCGCAAGCCCAATCTCCACCAGCGCGCTCACGTACATATCGTCCGTTGCTTCCGTAAACTCATTCGCCACTACGCTGGCCAGCGTGTAGCCCGGCGAAAACAGCGACTTCGCAATCTCCGGCCGGTTGCCGATCACCATGGTGACCGCCATCGTCTCGCCCAGTGCGCGGCCCAGGCCAAGAATCACCGCACCTACGATGCCGATGCGCGCATTCCGCAGCACGCCCGTCCGGATCATCTCCCAGCGCGTCGCGCCCAGCGCCAGCATGCCCTCGCGCTGGTTGATGGGAACGGCCCGCATCACATCGCGAGTGATCGATGAGATCACCGGCAGAATCATAATGGCCAGAATGATGCTGGCCGATAGAATGCCCAGGCCAAAGTTATCTCCGCCAAAGAGCCCCGTCCAGCCAAAGAACTTCACCAGGAACGGTCCAACCTGGTCACGCATGATCGGTACCAGGATGAAGAGCGCCCACAGGCCATAGACCACGCTGGGAATCGCCGCCAGCAGCTCAGTCAAAAATGAGATCGGCGTCCGCAGCCGCTCCGGGCACATCTCCGTAATGAAGACCGCCACGCCAATGGCCAGCGGCACCGAGATGCACAACGCCAGCAGCGAACACGCCACCGTCCCGAAGATGAAGGTGAAAGCGCCGAAATCGCCGTTGACCGGGTCCCACGCGCTGCTCATAAAGAACTTGAAGCCAAACTGGTGGATGGAGAGCTTCGAGCCCGAGGTCAGCGTGAAGACGATCAGCGCAACGATCAGAAAAATGCTGAGTGCAGAGAGCAGCATCACCGTGCCGAAGGCGCCATCCGCGAACTTGCCCGCGCTGCGCTTATTCAGATACTGGCGAACAACGGAATCCGGCCCCGTATTCGCAGGTCCCGGCTCAAGGGAGACGCCTGGATCGTTCACGACGATATGGGGGACTTGTACTCGGGTGGAATCGGTCATTTGGGGCGTAGTCGTCACGAAATTCAGTCAAGCTCAGCCTAGATACTTTATGTGAACAGAGTGTGAATTTCCATGAATATTTGGCCTAAACTTCCCTGTTTTCAGAGGTTCCCAGTTACCGCCCTCAGCTCTTCTGCACCAGCGGAAGGGTAAAAATAAAGGTGCTTCCGTGCCCCAGTTCGCTCTCGGCGCGGATGGTGCCGCCATGCACCGTGACGATGTATTTGGCGATCGCCAGCCCCAGCCCGGTGCCGCCAGACTCCCGCGAACGCGCCTTATCCACCCGGTAGAAGCGCTCAAAGATGCGATCCAGATGCTCAGACGGTATTCCCGCCCCAAAGTCGCGCACACCGAACTTCACCATCTCGCCCTCACGCTCGGCACTCAACTCAATCCGTGGCCGTTCCGTTCTGGGCGCAATCGTATCGCCGCTAAACGTCATGGGGCTCTGGCTCCCCTGCGCATTCCCATACTTGACGGCATTCTCGATCAGGTTGGTCAGCACCTGGTGGATGGCATCGCGGTCCGCCAGCACCAGCTTCTCGCTCATCGGCCCAAAGGTCAGGTCCACCCCCGAATCCTGCAGCAGCCCGGTCATGGATTCCGCTGCGTCGCCCAGCAACTGCGCGGCAGCAACCGGCACGGGCCGCAGTTTGGACTCTTCCGACTCGATCTGCGCCAGCGCCAGCAGGTCTTCGATCAGCCGGTTCATGCGCGTCGCATTCTTCAGAATCACGCCCATAAACTCCTGCGCCTGCGGCGAAAGATCGGGTTCGTGATCCAGCAGCGTCTCCACATAGCCAGAGATCGACGTCAGCGGCGTGCGCAGTTCATGCGAAACATTCGCCACAAAATCCCGCTGGGTACGCTCCACCTGCTCAATCTGGGTAATGTCGTGCAGCACCAGCACCGCGCCGCCCGTCGGTGTCGGAGCCGCCGTAATATCGAAGGTCCGCCCCGGCGAGAGCGATTGCGTCTTGCGTTCGCAAGCCAGGCGCTCTTCCAGCGCCACGCGAACGCTATACAGCACCTCCGGATCGCGCAGCGTATGCACCAGCGCATCCCCCACGCGCACATTGCCACCGGCAATGCGGCGCATCCGGTCGTTGCTCCACTGGATACGTCCGCCTGCATCCACGGCCACCACGGCCTCCTGCATGGAATCCAGCCACGACTCCAACTCCAGCCTGCTCTGCTGCATCTGCGATATCCGGTTCGCCGCCCGTTGCGCGCCTGCGTTCAGCTCCGTTCCAATCACAGCCAGTTCCGGAGCCGAAGGCTGCACCCGCGCATCCAGATTGCCTGCGGCCAGCGCAGCAGAAAACCTGTGCAGTTGAGCCATCCGTTTCAGAATCCGGTGCGCCAGCCCAATCGCAGTGGCCGCGCACAGCGCCAGCAGCAGCAACCCTGCCACCACCGGATGCGCGCGCCAGCCGCCCCAGTGATTGAGCGCAGCGTCCACGCACACCGCCTCAGCCACCACCAACAGCATGGCGAGAAAGATTTGCGGGCTAAGACGTCTGGTCAAGAGCTCTCCACAACAGATTCAGGCGGCGAGAGAAGCGGTAGTTTAGGCGCTCTTCGGCAGTTCGAAGCGGTATCCTGCACCACGCACAGTCTTCAGGTAGCGAGGCACTTCGGGGTCGGTTTCGATCTTCTCACGAATCCGCCGCACATAGACATCCACCGATCGCGGCGTCACAAACCGCGCGTCGCCCCACACCGCATCCAGCAGGTGGTCCCGGCTGAAGACCCGCCCCGGATGCCGAGCCAGGTAATCCAGCAGCCTGAACTCCGTCGCCGTCGTTGTGGTCAGCTCTCCGTTCACCTTCAGTTCCATCGCATTGGCATCAATCTCAATCTGATCGAACTTCGTGACCGACGGAGTCGTCGGACGCTCAAACCGTCGCAGCACGGCATTCACCCGCGCCACCAGTTCACGCGTAGCAAACGGCTTGGTGATGTAGTCGTCCGCGCCCAGTTCCAGCCCGGCCACACGGTCGTTTTCCCCGGCTCGCGCAGTCAGAAAAATGATGGGCACGGTGCTGAGCGCCGGATTCTGCCGCAGCCTGCGGCAAACATCCAGCCCATCGCCCCCGGGAACCATGATGTCCAGCAAAAAGAGTGCTGGGGCGCTGCGTTCCGCCTCCGGTACGAGTCCGGCGGGAGTGCTGAAGAGTTTCGTCTCAAATCCCGCTGCTTCCAGGTTGTACTGCACCAGCCGCGAGATGTCCGCGTCGTCCTCAAGAACAAAGATGGTCCGTGCCATGCCTTCGCTATTCCCTTCCAGTTCGGTTCCTCGCCCAGCCTACTCTACCCCTTGCAGAGCTTTTGCTAAAAGACGATGAATTCCTCGCGAACTAGAGCT
>DASWOP010000075.1:0-13789 GCA_036404255.1 Acidobacteriaceae bacterium
GGTCTTGGTCATGAGGAATCTCCTTTAAACAGCCCAACAGTTGAAAAGGCCTATCGCTTGCTCCCATTTTGAGTTCAATGAGAGTCTTTGTGTTAGCGTTAGCACCGAGAGACACTAGCACACCGAAATCAGGATTGGGAAGGCCCCGAACCAAAATTCTGTTAGCGATATCACAATGCCGGGCAAAATCGATGCCCTGCACGCCATCGTCATCCCTCCGCGAATGAAGAGGCCTCGCTTCAAACTGCGTCTTTCCCGTCCTTCGTGAACACGGAAAATCACAGCCAGGTTGAGAGAAGGGCCATTCCCCAACGCAACGAAGAATCTCCCATTTGTTTGTCATTCCGAAGCGCAGCGCGCGGAATCTGCTTTAAGTGGCGCCACAATCATCACATCAACAGTGAATCGCTCGACTCCACCCACGGATTTGCAAACTTCCGCCGCACAAACACCGGGTGCTTGCAATTAGCACCGTGTAGTCCGTCATGTTCACCGTCTTGGGCCCGTGAAAATGTGCATAAGCTCGCACGGGTGTCCGAACGGATTTTTCAATGCAATTCTTCGTCTAAGTGTAATTAGCTCTGCGAGTTAGGAAGCGTGGCTTCCTGTTTTTTGCGGCGGCTCAGCACAAAGCTGGCGCGACGCTTGCGGTTGCCTTCAGCCACATGGTCGATCTTGTTCCAGAAGCCGATAAAGTAGTCCACCGCGGAGATGATGGAGACAATCGTCATCCAGTAAATAGCTGTCAATGCAATAGTATGCACGGCAATGATGACTGGGCCAAAGTGCCAGTAATCCCACCGGTGCGCCAGAATAGCGGCCACGACAGAGACGATCTGGATGACAGTTTTGAGCTTCCCAACATCCGACGCTTCAATCGTAAAACCTTCTGCTGTAGCGATAGAACGCAGCCCACTGACCAGGAACTCGCGGCCAATCACAACAACAGCAATCCACGCCGGAACGATCTGCGGCGTGAAGATCACCAGGCAGATGTAGGCCGCCGTCACCATGAGCTTGTCCGCCAGCGGATCGAGCAGCATGCCCATGGTGGTGATCTGGTGGCGGCTGCGCGCCAGATAGCCGTCCAGTCCATCCGTAATAGAGGCCAGAATGAAGACGCCAGAGGCAATCAACTCCTGCGCGCCGGTATCCACCATGCCCGGATGGGCGTGTACCGGGGCATGCGGCGAGAGCAGCCAGATGAGCATAGGAACGCAGGCAATCCGGCTCATCGTAATGGAGTTTGGCAGATTCATGGCAATACGGTGACACACACATTTTGTCACATGCAGGCGCATGGCGTCTGTAAGCCGCTTCCACGAGCGCGCCGGATGCGCCGCTGTCACACGAGCAGTGCATAATGGATGCACCGCTCGGATTGAGCATTCGAGGACTTCCCCCCGCATAAAGGGAATCATGAGAAGCCTGCAGACGATATGTAGATGGGCTGCGATGGGTTTGCTATCGCTGAGCGCGGCTGCGCAGACTGCAACAACCACTGCACTTTCGATTACCGCCGCGGGAAGCACCGTGGCAACGGCGCCCGCAAAGACCGTTGTCACGCTCACTGCAACCGTCCTGTCCGGAAGTATGCCAGTCACCACAGGACAGGTCAACTTCTGCGATGCCACGGCCGCGCACTGCACCGCCATACATCTCCTGGGCTCAGCGCAACTCACCAGCGCAGGCACCTCAACGCTGAAATTTATCCCGGGCATCGGCAGCCACAGCTACAAAGCGGTCTTCGCCGGAACTAATAGCAACGCGGCCAGTTCTTCCAATGCATCGCCGCTTGCTGTCACCGGCACGCACCCCACAACAACTGCGATTGCATACAGCGGAAACGCAGGTAATTACAGCCTGACCGCAACCGTGACCGGAATCGGAATCGGGCCTATCCTGCCCATCGGCACCGTCTCTTTTCTGGATACAACCAACAGCACCGTGCTTGGCACTCAGCCTCTGGTCACGGGGACATCCACGTTCGGTTTTTTCAATTCGGCTACTCCAGCCACAAGCCTCTTGCCAATTGCTATCGCCGTCGGCGACTTCAATGGCGACGGCATAGCGGATATGGCCGTAGTGAATGAGGGTGATTGGATCACTCCCGGCACGTTGACAATATTTTTAGGTAAAGGAGACGGAACTTTCACCGCAGCGGCTGCGAGTCCTACAACCGCCATCGGTTCAGCAGGCGTGGTCGCGGGCGACTTCAACGGCGACGGTAAACTGGACCTCGCCGTAGCAAACCAGTACAGCAATACAGTAACTATTCTGCTGGGCAATGGTGATGGCACCTTCACACCCGCATCCAGTCCGGCGACAGGCCCCAGGCCCTTCTCCCTCGCTACAGGCGACTTCAACGGCGACGGCAAACAGGACCTGGCCATAGCAAACATGGATGATGGCACCATCACCGTGCTTCTGGGCAATGGCACCGGCACCTTCACTGCGGCACCCAATATCGCAGCGGCCCCCCGCACTTTGGCGGAACCCATCGCGGTAGGCGACTTCAACGGCGACGGGTTGCAGGACATCGCCGTCGGACTGTACGGTGCTGGCAACACATTGAGCATCTGGTTGGGCAACGGTGACGGCACCTTTACCGCGGGTCAGAGCCTGCGGGCGAGTAGCTATCCCATAGGCATCGCCGTGGAAGACTTCAACGGCGACGGCAAGCTGGATCTCGCAGTTGCTGACGGCAACGGCAACACCATCAGCATGCTGTTTGGCAAGGGCGACGGCACCTTCATCACTCCAGTTACCACCATACCGACGTCCGCTGGGGAACCCGAGGGAATAGCCGTAGGAGATTTCAACGGTGACGGCAAACCAGACCTTGCGTTAGCCGATTTTTCCGGCAGTACCGCGGTTATCCTGCTGGGTAATGGCGACGGCACTTTTACGGAATCCACGCCGAGTCCTGCGACAGGCAGTCATCCCACAGCCGTTGCAGTGGGAGACTTCAACGGCGACGGCCTGCCGGACCTCGCGCTGGCAAACTACCGGGCCAATACCGCAACTGTGCTATTGTCGCAATTCGCCGAAACCGGTACCGCGACCATCAACAACGTCTCCGTCACTCCGGCAGGCAGCGGTGTACAACAGGTGGATGCAAGCTACTCCGGCGACAGCGTCTACAGTCCCAGCATCTCTGGCACAATCGGCCTTTCTGCGCTGGTCGCGGTAACGACCAGCACCATCACATCGTCGCCATCGTCGACGACCTACGGGAATACGTTCACGCTGACGGCAACGGTTGTGCCGCCGGCATCGGCAACGCAGGCGCCGACCGGCACCGTGGATTTCTCCATCGACGGTGCTGTGGTTGCATCCGGTGTGGCGCTGAGTGCAGACACGGCCAGCGCTGTCATTCCCGTTGGCAATACCTACGCCGTTGGAGTGCACTCCCTGACCGCGGTGTACAGCGGCGATACCAACTTCAGCAGCAGCTCGGCAGTTGGTTCGCACGCGGTCTATCCCGAGCCAGCGGACTTCACCTTCACCATCGCGCAGAATCCGTTTCCGGTGGGCGTTGGGCTGACCAGTTCCGTCGCGGTGAATGTGACCGCGATCAACGGGTGGACCGCCGATGTGACGCTGGCCTGCCCGGCGAAGCTGCCGTATGACTTCACCTGCACACTGCAGCAGACCACCATCGCGGGCGGCAATGGCAATACGACGCTGACGCTTACCACGGTGGCTCCGCACAACTGCGGGAACAATCCGCCGTACTTTACAGGGACGGCACAACTAGAAATGCGGCTTGGTACAGCCGTGATGGCAGGGCTGATCTTCTTCATGATTCCACGCAGGAGGCGGATTATGAAGACCCTGCTACTGGCCGTGCTCTGCGTGCTGCCGGGCGTGGTAGGCTGCGCAGGGAATTGCACGGATTTGGGGACGTATCCGGGGACGTACAGCGTTCCCATCACCGCAACGGGCGTGGGAACGAGCACGTCGCACACGGTGGATCTGCAGGTGGTCGTGAAGCTGTAGTGCTCTCTACGCGATGAGCGGGAGTTCTAGGCATAGATCCCGCGCTGCTTGATGGTGAAGGCCACGCGGTCGATCGCCAGCATGTAGGCGGCGATGCGGTTGTTCACCTTGTGCGTGACGGCATAAGAGAGCACCGCCTCAAAGCTCTCGCGCATGATGCGGTCGAGGCGGTCGTTCACGTCCACCTCCGCCCAGAAGTAGCCCTGACGGTCCTGCACCCACTCAAAGTAGCTTGTGGTCACGCCGCCGGAGTTGGCAAGAATATCCGGCACCACGAAGACGCCGTTCGCCGCGAGAATTTCATCCGCAGCGGCGGTTGTGGGGCCGTTCGCCCCCTCGCACAAGATGCGCGCCTTGATTTTCCCAGCGTTCTGGCTGGTGATTACGTTCTCCGTCGCGGCAGGGACCAGGATGTCACATTCGGTGGTAAGCAGTTCGGCGGGATCGATGGCCTCCGCCTCGGCAAAACCGTTGATCGTGCCGTTGGCGGCGCGGTACTGGAGCAAAGCGGGGATATTAATGCCATTGCGGTTGATCAGGCCACCGTTGTACTCAGCGATGCCAATGATTTTGTACCCCTTCTGCGCCAGAATAGCGGCGGTGTGGCTACCCACATTGCCGAAGCCCTGCACGATGACGCGGCAACCGTCGATGGTCAGGCCGAGATACTTCAGCGCCTGGTCACACATCACGCTTACGCCGCGGCCGGTGGCCTCCCTGCGCCCGCGCGAACCGCCAAGATCAAGTGGCTTGCCGGTGACGACACCGGTGACAGTCTGACCCATGTGCATGGAGTAGGTGTCCATGATCCACGCCATGGTCTGCTCGTTGGTGTTCACGTCGGGCGCGGGAACGTCCTTCTCCGGGCCGATAAACTCGATCAGCGAGGCGGTGTAGCGGCGCGTCATGCGCTCCAACTCGCCCTGCGACATCTTCTGCGGGTCGCAGATCACTCCGCCCTTGGCGCCACCGAAGGGAATGTTCACCACAGCGCACTTCCACGTCATCCACGCGGCCAGCGCACGCACCTCGTCAAGAGAGACATCGGGCGCGTAGCGAATGCCGCCCTTGGCCGGGCCGCGCGCGATGGAGTGCTGCACGCGGTAGCCGGTAAAGACCTCAATCTGGCCGTTATCCATCGCGACCGGAATATGCACGATGATCTCGCGCGAAGGCAGGCTGAGAACGCGCCAGACGCCGGGGTCGAGATTGAGCTTGCGAGCGGCGAATTCAAAGCGCGCAGCCTGGGCCGCCCAAGGGTTGGTCTCCTGCTTCATGGCATTGGCAATTTCGGCGGCGCTGATGGGGGAAGGGGTACTGATGGGGTCGAGCTCGGCTGCAGACATGCGGGGACATCTCCTGACCTAATGCGGTCGTTCACAGTAATAGATGCACGACCATGCAGTTAGACGCACATAGTCGCGACACAGTGTACCCCGGCAGTAAAGACTATCCCAACGTTTTCCGCCTTGCGGGCAGTGAGTTTATGATGAACGAGATGCCCCCACACCCCACATTGCCCGCGCCACGCGATTTTCAGCGGCTGGCGAAGACCCACACGCTGGTGCCCGTTTATCGCACGGTGACCGCCGACCTGGAGACGCCGGTCTCGGCGTTTCTGCGCGTGGCGGCTACCGAACCGCAGGCTTTTCTGCTGGAATCGGTCGAAGGTGGCGAGCGCGTGGGGCGCTACACCTTCATCGGCCTGCGCCCCTACCGGACGATGGTTGCACGGGGCAACAGCATTACCGTGCAGGAGGGCAAGCGTAAGCGCAGCTTTACCGGAGACATCTTTGAGGAACTAAAGCGCGCTCTGAGCGAGCACACCCCGGCACGTCTGCCGGGACTACCGCCATTCACCGCCGGTGCGGTCGGCTACTTCGCGTACGACGTGGTGCGGCAGATCGAGAAGCTGCCGGAAATTGCCAAGGACGACCTGCACGTGCCCGATGCGTGCCTGATGTTCTTCGACGAGGTGATGGCCTTCGACCACGTGAAGAAGGAGATCCACCTGATCGTGACGGCGGACCTGACGCGGCAGAAGAAGGCCACGGCCTATACTACCGCGATGAAGCGGCTGAATGGCCTCGAACGCAGGCTCGCCGGGCCTCTGCCGAAGATGCCGCGCCACAAGACGCAGGGCGCGCTGAAGCTGATGCCACGCACGACCAAGGCTGCGTTCATCAACGCCGTGAAGAAGACAAAGGAGTACATCGCCTCGGGCGACGTCTTTCAGTGCGTGCTCTCGCAGCGGTTTGACTGCACGCCGGGCGTGGACGCGTTCGACATCTACCGCGCGCTGCGCATCGTGAATCCGTCGCCGTACATGTACTTTCTGCGCTTCCCGCTCGCCAGCGGAAAGAAGCTGCTACCCGCGCACATTGTGGGCTCGTCGCCGGAGCTGCTGGTTCGGGTGCAGGGGCGCACGGTGGAATACAAGCCGATTGCGGGCTCCATGCCGCGCTCAGAAGACGAAGCTGAAGACCTCGCCAACGAACTACACATGCGCAACGACGCCAAGGAGGTCGCCGAGCACATCATGCTGGTGGACCTTGGCCGCAACGATGTGGGCCGGGTGAGCGAGTACGGCAGCGTCCGGGTAAAGGATCTAATGTTTGTGGAGCGCTACTCGCACATCATGCATCTGGTGTCGGCCATTGAAGGCACGCTGCGCAAAGAGTTAGCCCCGCTGGATGCCTTCCGCGCCTGCTTCCCCGCCGGCACGCTGAGCGGAGCGCCCAAGATTCGCGCGATGGAGATTATTGAAGAGATGGAGCCCACGCGACGCGGCGTCTACGGCGGCAGCATCTTCTACGCGGACTTCAGCGGCAATCTGGATAGCTGCATCGCCATCCGCACCATGTTCATGCACGGCGAGCACGCACATATTCAATCCGGCGCAGGCATTGTGGCGGATTCGGTGCCGGAAAAAGAGTTTGCCGAGTGCGGAAATAAGGCGCGGGCAGTCGTGCGGGCAATTGAGCGGGCACGCGGACTCGCATGAAACGAACAGCTTAACGGTGATTACAGCGATAAAGACGGATTCCACTGATTAGGAATGAGCGCGTTTTGCTTTATCCCTGTCATTCGTCTTGATCACCGTCATCACTGTTAAGTCTTGAATCTTCCCGATAGAGATAAACTAAAAGCAGCCATGATCTTCGTCCTAGACAACTACGACTCCTTCACCTACAACCTGGTGCAATACATGGGCGAGCTGGGCGCGGAGATGATCATTAAACGCAATGACGAGCTGACGCCTGCCGAGGTCGAAGCGCTGCATCCGGAGCGCATCGTGATCTCGCCGGGGCCGTGTACGCCACAGGACGCTGGCATCTCGATTGAACTGATCCGGCACTTCGCGGGCAAGGCAAAGCGGCAGGTGCCGATTCTCGGCGTCTGCCTGGGGCACCAGTCCATCGGCGCGGCATTTGGCGGCAATGTGGTGCGCGCGGCCAAGCTGATGCACGGCAAGACCTCCGTAGTGGAACACGATGGCAAGACAATCTTCAGCGGCATCGCATCACCTATGACCTGCACGCGCTACCACTCGCTGATCGTGGAAGAGAAAAACCTTCCTGCAGAACTTGAGATTTCGGCGCGGACGCACGATGAGACTGGCGAAATTATTATGGCGCTGCGTCATCGGGAGTATCCTATTGAGGGCGTGCAGTTCCATCCAGAGTCTGTGCTGACAGCAGATGGCAAGCGGCTTATCGAGAATTTTCTGAGGCTGTAGAGATCACGTGAGGGCTAAGCCATATGAGCTACCTCGGGACCCTGCAATGCATACTCCGTCATCCACTAACTGACCATCACAAACAAGCTGCACTGGTGCGCTATATGCGCTGGCAGATCGGCAGCCGGATACTGCCGTGTACGGCCGCGGTAGTTCCCTTCATTAATGGAACCTCCCTGGCCGTTTCCCCTGGAATGACGGGAGCGACCATGCATCTCTACACGGGACTTTCAGACTTTCCTGACTGCGCGTTTCTCCTGCACATGCTGCGGCCCGGGAACCTCTTCGTAGATGCAGGGGCCAACGTTGGCGTCTACACCGTGCTGGCCGCAGGCGTGGTGGGTGCGCGCGTGATCACGGTAGAGCCGATACCTTCCACTTACCAGAAGATGCTCACGAACGTTGCCATCAACCACATCCAGAACCTGGTGTCGGCACACAATATCGGCCTGGGAAGCACAGCGCAAATACTGCGTTTTACTGCCGACCGCGACACCGCCAATCGTATGATCACCGATGCGGAGTACCAAGGTTTGAGCGTCGAGGTACCAGTGCGCAAGCTGGATGATCTGTTTGAAGGCGATGCGCCCACGCTCATCAAGCTGGATGTGGAAGGAGCAGAGTCCGACGTGCTGGCAGGCGCGGAGGATGCTCTGAATAACCCCTCGCTGATGGGACTGATCGTGGAGATGAACGGAGACAGCGCCGAGTTTAGCCCCAATGAACGCGCCACGCATGACTGCATGATCCGGCATGACTTTACACCCTATGCCTACTATCCATTTACTCGCACGCTGAAAGCACTGCCATCAAAGCATGTGGGATATACGAATACCATTTACCTGCGCAACCTGGATGAGGTTCAGCAGCGCGTTTCCACGGCGCCAAGCTTCAGCGTGCACAGACAGGTAATATAGGGCATGGCTGGAGCGCAGCGAAGAATTCTGTATTCCGTTGCAATTGCAATCATGGCGACCGCAGCCATACAAGCACAGCAGCCCATCGGCACAGTTTCGACGGACGATGCAAGCGTTGGCGGCGTGCTGCGGACCAGCGGTACTGCCGCGACCATCCTGAACAATGGAGTAGTAACCGCACGCGAGCACACCGCGCAGATTACCCTGGCACGCAACGGCGTGGTGAATGTCTGCTCCACCTCGGTCATACATCTCTCGCAGAATGCTTCCAAAGCGGGTGGCCCCCTGCTGGTGGCGCTGGAACGCGGCGCGCTGGAGCTAATCTTCCGCTCCAACAGCGGCGACGCGGTCATGACGCCAGACATGCGCATTCAGCCGTCAACGCCAGGGCCGCTGGATCTGCGCATCCACGTGGTGAGCAACGGCGATACCTGCGTGGAGAACCGCGGCGCCTCCGCCCCTGCGCTGATGGTCAGCGACACCTTCGGCGAGTCCAGCTACATCGTGCATGCAAAGCAGCATGTGCTCTTTGAACACGCCAGCCTGCGGCAGGTGGTGGACAACGAATCCTCTCCCTGCGGCTGCCCGCCGCCGGTGCTGTCCGTTGCCGAGAGCGGCGTGAGCGGAGCGAACACCGCGCGACCGGGCGAGGCCGTGGCGAAAACTGCCGCAGAGGCACACCCTTTTCCAGAGGCAGTGAGCATGGGGCTGGCGCCTGCGCCTCCTCCGCCGCAAGCCGCAGCCGGACAGACGCACGCGGAGCTCGGACTGACGCTCTCCTACGACGGCAGAAATCAGCCGCCAACGCAGGGCAAGACCGGCGCAGCGGCTGGAATGGGGGAAACGACTGGCTCCGCCGCAGGTGCGCTGATTGCAGCAGATAAAAGCGTAGCCGAGATCACTGCGCCCTCGTCAGCAGCTCCGGCACAGCCCGCAGTGGCTCAGGCGCCCGCACCTCCACCGCATTCGCCCACAAAAGACATGGCGGATGCGGTGAAACGCTTCTACCGCTGGCTCTTCCGGCGAAAGTCGTGAGCGATTCGGCAGGCGAAACCCCCACCTGCCCTGCAATACCGGCCACCCCACGCTTATACAGGGTGCAGCAGAAAGCGGGAGAAACGCCGCACCTGAGCTACAATTAAGCGGTTGAAGCAACGGCCCCGTCCGTCTCCTGCCGACACCAATCCACCTAAGCAACGAGGAGTTTTTTATGGCGATTAACGCCACACAGATGCGTCCGGGAATGATCATCAAGCATAACAATGAGCTGCACCAGGTCTTCTCCGTCGAGCACCGTACACCGGGTAATCTGCGCGCGTTCATCCAAGCGAAGCTGCGCAACATCCGTACCAACGCTATGTTCGAGCACCGCTTCCGCTCGCCCGACCCGATTGAGCGGGTGAGAGTGGACGAAGTGCCAATGGACTTTCTCTACGCCGACGGCGACGACTACTACTTCATGAACACGGAGAACTACGAGCAGACCATGCTGAAGGGGTCCACTCTGGGCGATGCAGTCGAGTATCTGATCCCGAACCTCAGCATCAACGTCAGCTTCTTTGACGGCGTGGCCGTGGGCATTGAGCTGCCCGGCACGCTGGACATGCTGGTCGTCGAGACGGAGCCCGGCATCAAATCGGCAACCGCATCGTCCGTGCAGAAGCCTGCAAAGACAGAGACCGGATTGGTCGTTTACGTGCCACCGTTCATCAACGAAGGCGAAAAGATTCGCGTGGATACGAGCGACGGTTCGTACCTGGGACGCGCACAGTAATCGGCCACTATTCCAAAAGAAATGGCGGAGAGCATTTTGCTCCCCGCCATTTTTAGTTTTGCAGAAGAATTACCAGCGATAGTAGACGCCCACAGAAGGCTGCGAGGTAGCAACCCATGTGCGTGACTGCAGCCGCGCAGTTTGGAAGTTCGGTGCACGGTAGATCAGCGTACGGCCCTGCACCCGGAAACCAATGTGCGGGTTCTTCTTGCTTGTCAGATCCATACCGACTTCGACCAGTCCAGTACCACGCCACTGATTGCCGGAGCGATCCACCGGGTTGAAGTCAATCGCACCGCCGCCCAGGGCTACAAAGGGCTGAACCCAGGGCATGTGCGGATGGAAGAGATAAGCAGCGGTGGCCTCATGGAAGCCAGTCTGGATGCTTGCATTCGCAATGATGGGACTACCGGCCACGGGATACCGGTATCGCTCCGAGAGCTTCGTGTACTGATAGTTCAGTTCAACGCCCGCCCAGCTTACCGGGTGATCACGCAAGGTAAGCAGAAATCCCGTAGAATCCGTGGTTCCAGTCTTGGCTGGGCCGCCGGATTTAAGCGGTGTGGTGAACTGGCCCGTAGCACCGACTCCCAGATCGGCATTATGCAGCTTATAGAACTGTGCCTGTGCAGCGGTTGCCGAAAGAACGAGCGTAACTGCGCTGAGAGTTAAATTACGCATGGTGCGAGTGAAACAGTGTTTCATGGCTTCTCCTAAAGCATGTTTTTAAGCATGCGGGTGTTTCAGGACAGAGAAATTCTGTCCTGCGCCGAACGTGGATATGAATTCCACTTCGTGCTTGTTTGTAGGTAGAGATGCCGTTGAACCTGGACCTGTTGCCTGCGTCGTGCGTTGTAATATAAGCAGAAAAAGGTTGCCTATCTTACCGTTTTGGAAGGGGTTAACAAGCTCGGCACATCAATCCGGCTTGCAGCGCGATGCGCGCTCTGCGAGACTGAAACTATCCGTTATGGTGCGACATTATCTTGTGAAAGGCCGAGTGCAGGGCGTGGGCTTCCGTTGGTTTGTGCATCGCGAGGCGGATGCGATCGGCGGCCTGCACGGCTGGGTGCGCAATACGCACGATGCCGACGTGGAGATCGTGGCTGCGGGCCCGGAAGAGAAGTTGCGGGAGTTAGGCGCCTTGCTTCGCAAGGGCTCGCGCGGAAGCCGCGTGGATACGGTATTGGAACACGAACTGGCCGAGAGCGAAGCTGATGCGCTTGGCCCTTTTCAAATTGAAGGAGCGTGGTAACTATGGCGACAAAGATCATCAACTGTGAGCCGCTGAAGCACTTGATTCGCACCGTGCCGGACTTTCCCAAGCCGGGCATTCTTTTCTACGACATCACCACGCTGCTGAAGGACAAGTCAGGATTTGCGCAACTCATCGACGCGCTGGCGGCCTACTACATCGATAAGAAGATCGATCTGGTGCTCGGCATCGAAGCGCGTGGCTTCATCTTTGGCCCGGCGCTGGCCTATCGCCTGAACGCGGGCTTTGTGCCCGTGCGCAAGCCCAAGAAGCTGCCCGCGCCCACCGCGCGCGTGAGTTACGACCTGGAGTACGGCACCGATGCGGTTGAGATTCACCTGGATGCGATCGAGCCTGGGCAGCGCGTCATTATCGTGGACGATCTGCTGGCCACCGGCGGCACCATGCAGGCCACAGTGAAGCTGGTGCAACAGCTCGGTGGCCACATTGCCGGACTGGCGTTTGTTGTGGAACTGGACTTCCTGAAGGGCCGCGCCAAGTTCCCGGAGTATGACGTCTTTAGCCTGCTGCACTACGACGAATAAATCTTCAGACTGCAGGGCGTTTCTTCTTCAGCGAAAGCGAGTCGCGGAATGATGACCCGGAAGAACTCTATCGTTGCCATGATCGCAGTGTCTACAGCCATAGGGCTGGCGGGTTGCAGGCAGAAGACCGCACGTGCGCCGCAGCCAGCCCCACCAGCGATCAGCAGCCAGGCCGATACCGTGCGTCTCTCGCAAAAAGAAGCGGCAGACCGCAGGCTCGACCACAGGTTTCCCCCTTACCCTGTCAAAGCGAAACAAGCGCACGAAGAAGGCGCGGTCACCTTCGCCGCAATCATCGGGCGCGACGGCCATGTTCGCTCAATACAGCTTGTGAAGGCGGACTTCCCCAGCCTGACGGAGGCCGCGGAGAAGTCGGTACAGAATTGGGTTTACAAGCCCTATCTGGTGGACGGAAAACCAGTTGAAGTCGAAACGACAATCACTGTCCGATTCACGCTGGGATCGGGCGATCATTAGTAGCGATAACAGCTCGTTGACAGTAAAATGGCTGCACTCTCTTCAATGTTTCAAACAAAGCGAGAGCCCAAATGAACCGTTGTAAGCGTTCCGTACTCGCGATTCTCGCAATAAGCGCAGCAGTGTCACTGCTGGGATGCCCACGGAAGGAGCCGGTGAGCGCTGCCGCTCCGTCCCCACCGTCTATTGCTCCAGCGCCTTCTCCAGCGCAAAAGCCAATCACGGTTTCACCCGGCGTAATGGCAGGCAATATCCAGCGGCCTATTATCTCGCCGATCTATCCGCCAGTAGCAAAGGCAAAGGGATTAACGGGCACGGTATTACTGCGCGGCATAATCAGGAAAGATGGCACAATTGCCGATCTTCGCGTGGTCAAAGCCACTGATCCCATCTTTGAGGACGCAGCTCTTACCGCCGTGCGGCAATGGACGTACAAGCCCTACATGCTGAATGGCGAACCCACAGAAGTGGACACGACGATCACCGTTAATTTTAAAAAATGAAGATTACCTAATCCGCAATAACCGGCAAACTCGGCAGATTATCCGTCCGCCCCGCCTCACCAATCACCGCATCCATATGCTCGAAGACCTCGTCCAGCGTCATGGTATACATCTCGCGGCCGTTGTCGTAACCGTTCTCGATGCTCTGCTTCAGATAGTGTCCGGCGATCTGCGCGGCCAGGCGGTCGGTGATCACGTTGCCGGTGCGGCGCTTCTGCTCCACCCAGGCCATGCAGGGCAGCGCGATCCACACGGTGCGGCCATTCACACTGAAACGCACATCCACCGCGTCGGCGTGACGGGTCGCGATGGCGACCACGTTGGCAGTCCACTTGCAAACCAGCGGCTCAGCAGTCCAGCGATCGGCTACGGTGAAGTTCTCATACATAGCTCTAGCGTAATGGCTGGATACCCACGGCGGCAAGCGTGGCCCGTGGGGGCGAGTGACGCCCATCACCGTACCCTTGCGGTAGAGGCATATAATTCGGGCTGAAGTTCCAACAGGTGTTCGCTGTCCTCTCCCCCACACCTGCGGCTGAGGAGGCATCATGCTGAAACCATTCGTAGTTATTTCCCC
>DASWOP010000076.1:0-12751 GCA_036404255.1 Acidobacteriaceae bacterium
GGCAGTCACCGGGTCCATCGCAATACAGCAGCATGCGCTCAACGCACGCTGCAAAGGGAGCGAAGGCTCATCAGCGAAACCACCGCGCAAGCGTTGTAAAGCTGAAGCTACGTGCCCGAAAGGAAGAACAACATGGCAGCACAGGAAGTAGCAACTATCGTCGCAACTCCGCGCGAGGGCCGGTTTAATAAGAATGCCGCGCGCCGCGTTCGTGTCACGGGCAAGATTCCCGCCGTTGTTTACGGCGCGGGCAAAGATGCAATCGCCGTTACAGTGGACCCCAAGGCGATTATCAAGATTCTGCACTCAGAGAGCGGTCACAACACCATCTTCGATCTTGATGTTACCGGCAGCGGTCTCAGCAAGGTGATGATCGTGGACTGGCAGTTTGAGCCGATCAAGAGCTCTCTGCTGCACATCGACCTGAAGCGGATCGCAATGGACAAGGCAATGCGCGTCAGCGTGCCGATTCAGCTGGTGGGCAGCGCCGTTGGCGTTCGCACCGGTGGCGGCGTTCTGGAGCATGTGTTGCGCGAGGTAGAGATCGAGTGCCTCCCCGGCGACATTCCGAGCCATCTTGATGTCGACGTTACCAACCTCGAGCTGTACGGCTCCATCCATGTCTCGGATCTGCCGCACTCCGGCTCCATCAAGTACCTCGGCGACGAGGATGCGACGGTTGCGCACATTACCGCGGTCAAGGAAGAGGTTGTTGAGACTCCCGATGCCGCTGCAGCAGCAACCCCGGCCGAGCCGGAAGTGGCGAAGAAGGGCAAGCAGGACGAAGAGCCTGCTGCTGATACGGCGAAGAAGTAAAGCGGAAGGACGAGCACGTGAAACTGGTAGTCGGTCTTGGAAATCCCGGAATCGAATACCAGTTCACGCCGCACAATGCAGGTTTTCTCGCGGTGGATCGCATCGCGGAACGCAGCGGAGTGCAGCTCGCCAACCGTAGGTGCAAGGCGCTGACCGCAACCGCGCGTATTGCAGGGGAAGAGGTTCTACTGGCTAAGCCGGAGACCTTCATGAACCTGAGCGGCAATTCGGTGGTAGCGCTGCTGAACGAGTTTGAACTGGACGCGTCAGGTGGCATGATCGTGATCTACGACGATCTGGCGCTGCCGATGGGAGCCATTCGTATCCGCGAGCGCGGTAGTTCAGGCGGGCACAACGGAGTGAAATCCATCTCCGGCGTGCTGGGCACGGATGAGTGGATTCGCATCCGCATTGGCGTCGGCAAGCAGACGCCAACGGGTGAGCCGGTACGGGCCGGCGGCAAGGATTACCTGCTTTCTCCTATGCGCAAGCAGGAGCTGGCAGTGCTGGATGAAGTGCTCGACCGTGCGGCGCTGGCGGTAGAGGCGGTGCTTGGCAAAGGCGTCAAGGCCGCGATGAACGAATTCAATGGCGGGCCGAAAGACTCGCCGGAGTAGCAAACGAAGGCTTTTTATCTTCCACGCTATGTGCGCAGAATAAACGCACACATGGTGCGAACCGGAAAGTTCGCAGAAAGAGAAACACATGAATCGCGTTTACGAAGTTATGTTTATCGTCCGCCCGGACGCAACCGAAGAGGACCTGGATAAGCTGATCGAAGGCTTCTCCGCTAACGTGACGGCAGGTAATGGCGAAGTGCAGACGGTTGAGAAGCTCGGTCGCCGCCGCCTCGCTTACACGGTGCGCAAGTTCAACGACGGCATCTACGTTCTGCTCACCATTGGCGCAGACGGCAAGCTGATCGCTGAGGTTGAGCGCCGCCTCCGCGTAACGGAGTCGGTCATCAAATTCATCACCGTCCGCATGGACGAGGAGCAGAAGCGTCTGGCGAAGAAGAAGGCCCTGCGCGACTCCAAGGTGAAGCGCAGCGCGCAGCCGACGTTCTCGCCGGCGGCAGTACCGGCACCGGCAGCAACAGTGGAAACAGCGGCGCCCGCAGCAGTTGCGGAAGCCCCCGTGGAAGCAGCCCCAGCAGAAGCAGCACCGGCGGAAGCCGCGCCTGCTGAAGTTGCAGCACCGGCCGCCGTCTAAAGAAATTTGTGGCGAGCATTTCTGGCGCCGCATAGGGAACCACAACAGCAGCACACGCCTCTATTGCGCATCGCAAGCGATCGCACAGTATTCAGAGAACTCACCGCAGTTCTGGGGCGCGGGTTGCAGAGAGAAATAGAGAGAGGGAAACATCATGGCTGACGAAACAACAGCAACACCCGCAACTCCCGCAGCAGCGCCGCATAGCACTGGCGGCCCATCCTCCGGCGGTCCGTCTTCCGGTCCGCGCGGCCCGCGTCCTGGTGGTTCTGCAGGTGGTCCTGGCGGTCGTAAGTTCTTCCGCCGCAAGAAGGTCTGCAAGTTTTGCACGGAGAAGATTGACGCGATTCCGTATCGCGACGTTCGTCTGCTGCAGGGCTTTGTGGCCGAGCGTGGCAAGATTGTGCCGCGCCGTCTGACGGGCGTTTGCACCACGCACCAGCGCCAGTTGAGCGTTGCCATCAAGCAGGCTCGGAATATCGCGCTTCTGCCGTTCGCAGCACGCTTCTAGTCATCACACATTTATGACGCGTGAGTGGCCCAGGCCCAGCGCGCACACAGGATCGGAGAAACGCAATGGAAGTCATTCTGAAGGAAGACATAGAAAAGCTGGGAAATCGCGGCGACGTGGTGAAGGTGACAGACGGCTACGGCCGCAACTACCTGCTGCCGCAGCGGCTCGCGATGGAAGCGACCCTGGCAAACAAGGCCGTTATCGAGCAGATGAAGGCGTCTGCCGTGCGCAAGTCAGCCAAGGAGAAGGGCGAGGCCGAACTTCTGGTCGAGCAGATCCAGGCAGTCGAACTCGAGTTCGAGCGCAAGGTTGGCGAGAACGATCACATCTTCGGCTCGGTTACCTCCGCCGATGTGGCACACGCGCTTGAGGCGAAGGGCTTCAAGATCGAGCGCCGTAAGATCTCTCTCTCAGAGCCGCTCAAGCAGCTCGGCGAGTTCGAGGTGCCGGTCAAGCTTCACCGCGAAGTCACTGCGCGCGTGAAGGTCATCGTGAAGAGCGATGGCTCGGAGCCAGAGATTCCGGTAGCGAGGGTGGAGGACGAAGAGGTCCGCGGCACCTATGCCGGCAAGTTCGACGACGAATAATCTTCGCCGGACACACATACGAGCGCTCAGAGATTCCACCCTGCGGTGGAACCCTGGGCGCTTTTTTGCTGCATCCGTTTGCGGCAGGCTTGCTCCTGCCGTGCCCTGTTGGACTACGATAAAGACGTGCGCAACTCTGTACGATGGACCGCCCTCCCTCTTCTTCTATCAGCCCTCTGCCAGCCCTCGCCCGCGCAAATAACAACACCTCCCGGCACTGACGGCGTAATCGCCGGCTCTTCTAACGCGCGAACACCCGCGGAAGCGCCTGCTAATGCCGCGGGCGAACCCGCGCTGCGCCCCGCGCGAACCCGCCCCCAGATTGGGCTGGCCCTGGGCGGAGGTGGCGCGCCGGCCATGAGCGAGATCGGCGTACTGCAGTGGCTGGAAGAGCATCACGTCCCGGTGGACCGCATCGCCGGCACCAGCATGGGCTCCATGGTCGGCGGCTTCTACGCCACCGGACAAACGATTCCCCAGCTCAAAGCCGTGATGACAGAGAAGGTCTTCGCCCAGGTCTTCAGCTTCAGTTCTTCCTATAAATCGCTCAACTACCGCCGTCGCGAGGACTCGCACGATCTGCCAAACGGCTTCACCATCGGCCTGAGACATGGCATCTCCCTGCGCGCCGGAGTCTTTTTAGACACAGGTGTCAACCAGTTCCTCGACCGAGAATTCATTGGCTACGGCGACCGTACCAGCTTCGATTCGTTGCCCATTCCCTTCCGCTGTCTCACTACGGATCTGGATGATGCGCGCACCGTAGTTCTCTCTCAGGGATCGTTGCCGGACGCAGTGCGTGCCTCCATATCCATCCCCGGAGCCTTTCCGCCCGTCGTGATCAATGGCCACAGCTACGTCGATGGCGCTGTGCTGCAAAATCTTCCCGTGCAGACCGTGCGCGACATGCAGGCCGACGTTGTGATCGCCGTCTCTCTGCCATTGGCTCCGGCAACAGCATCAGCGCTGGCGTCCCTGCCTGGCGTGCTGCAGCGCAGTATCTCCGTCGGATTTGAAGGCAACGAACGGGCCTCCCGCGGGTACGCGGATGTGCTCATCATGCCCGATGTCTCCGGATTCGGTGCCACGGATTATCTGAAGACGGACGAGTTGGCGAAGGTCGGCTATGCTGCAGCGGAGAAGCAAAAAACTGCTTTGCTGAAGTATGCACTCAATGATGCGGATTGGCAGCAGTATCTCGCCGTGCGCCGCTCGCGGATGCGTCCCGTCCCCGGTCCGGTCGAGGCCGTCCTCGTCGAGGCTCCCAACGCCGCGGTCAGGCACGCGGTGGAGCAGAGATTTCGCGGCGTGGAGCACGCAAGGCTGGATCCCGCAAAGATCGAGTCGTTGCTCGACGATGTGCGCAGCGACGGGCGCTACACGGCGGACTACAGCATCGCGTATGACGGCAGCGATTCCAGCCGCCCTACGGTACGGGTGACGGTGAAGGACAAGACCACCGGGCCGCCGTTTCTTCTGCTGGGATCCAGTTTCATTACGGAGACCGGATCTCTGACGCGCTTCACTATGCAGGGTCGGATATTGAACCAGGATTTTGGCGGCTACGGCTCGGAGTTGCGGACGATCCTGGCCGCCGGCGCCATGACCCAGTTCTCCACCGAGTACTACCGGAAGCTCACGAGCCGCGGCCTCTTTGTCGCACCCAAGATCGAGTTCACACGTCATTCATACAATCTCTACAGCGGCCAGACGCGCATCTCCGAGCGTATCAATCAGAACGCTGGCGGTGGCGTGGATGTTGGCTGGTCCACTGGAAAGTTTCAGGAGTTGCGCGCTGGCTGGTCCAGCGGATATCGCTACTGGGAGAAGATCATCGGCACCGATGGCCAGCCGGAGTACAGTGGCGGCTGGCAGGCCGCGCGTGTGCGTTATGTGTTCGACAATCAGGATCGCGCGCTGGTGCCGCATTTTGGTGTGCGCAGTGTGACCCAGGCCGGATATCTGTATAGCGCCGTGGGTAGCCACAATACACCGCAGATCGCCACGAAGTTCACCTTTGCGATCCCACTCCATAAGAAGGATATCTTTGATTTCGATGTGGATGCGGGCACGATGTTGCACCGCAATATCTCGCAGCCGTTTCTATATACGCTGGGCGGTCCGGCTCGGCTCGGCGCATCGGCGGTGGATGAGTATCGCGGTACGGACTACTTCGTCATATCGCCCGGCTACCTGCGGCGATTGGCGCAGATGCCGAAGCCGCTGGGGCAGAGCATCTACCTGGCCGCAGCATTTGAGGCAGGGCAGATGCGTTCGCCCTTTGCGCCAACGGTCACGCGGCAGGATGTCTATCTGGGCGTGGTGGCTGAGACTCCGATCGGCGTCATCGCCTTTGGTACCGCGGTGGGCGATGCCGGCCGCCGGAAACTCATCTTCACTCTGGGCAGAGCATTCTAGCGGAGTAGTGTTAACGGCCTTCTGACAGCCGCGTTGCCAGCCGCTCCGGCAGGCCAGCATCCAGAATGGCCTGCTGTGCTGCTGCTACATCATAGGGCACGCGATGGAAGATGACGTCGGCGGTGATGCCGCCAGGATCGTCATACACGGCAAAGGCAGCGCGCCAGTCATAATCACGCGGCTGCCCTACAGAGCCCGGATTGATCAGGTAACGCATGCTGCCATCCATGCGCAGCGGGCACTTCCATTGAACGGCCTGGATATGGCTGTTGTAGTGTGGGGTGATCATCAGACCATTGCGGCCATTGCTGGAGAAACCGCCCTGTATGTGGGTGTGCCCAAAGAATGTGACCAGCGATTGTTGTGAGCGGAGTACATGGAAAGCCTCAGGGACTTCGGTGAGGTATTGATCTTCGTCCAGCGGCGAGCCGTGTACGCATTCTGCGGTGGTTTGCTCGGGAGCGATCGGGCCCTGCGGCAGATTGCACAGCCACGCTTTGTTCTCCGGCGTGAGTTGCGAGTTTGTCCAGCGCGCGGCGAAGGCGGCGAGTGGATTGAAGTCCTCATCGGAGTGCAGGCCGCAGCTCACACGATCGTGATTGCCGCGCACATGCAGCGTTGCTATGGCACGTATGCGGTCGATAACCTGGTTGGGATACGCGCCATATCCCACCGCATCGCCCAGGTGCCAGATCTGGTCATAGCTACCGGAGGCCGCTGCCAACACAGACTCCAGTGCGTCCAGGTTACCGTGAATGTCAGAGAGAATCAGTGCACGCATGGGTTAGGGTAGAGCGTCGCGACGCAGCAGCCGCGACGGGTCACACAATCTTAGTCCAAAATTCGAGGTCAGGCAGAAACTGTAGCCAGCGGCACATCGCGGCGAGTCTGCATGGTGGGGACGGCGGCCAATAGACTGCGTGTGTAGGGATGCTGCGGCGCGCTGAAGAGCGTGGCGGTCGGCGCTTCTTCCACGATGCGGCCGCGCTGCATGACGGCTACGCGGTCTGCTGTCTCAGAGACAACGGCTAGATCGTGCGAGATGAAGAGCATCGCG
The DNA here is from genome assembly GCA_036404255.1 of Acidobacteriaceae bacterium. Lineage (GTDB taxonomy): Bacteria > Acidobacteriota > Terriglobia > Terriglobales > Acidobacteriaceae > JARLFX01. The sequence continues at coordinate 6,605 of DASWOP010000076.1, forward strand.
AGGCCATGCTGCTGGCGGAGCTTCTGCAAAAGCACCAGTATTTGAGCCTGTACGGTTACATCCAGAGCGGTGGTGGGTTCATCGGCGATCAGCAGGCGGGGGCGGTTCACGATGGCCATGGCGATCAGGATGCGCTGGCGTTGTCCGCCGGAAAACTGGTGCGGATAGTCGTGCATGCGGCGCTCTGCTTCGGGTAGGGCGACCTCGTGCATGGCGGCCAGTACGCGCTCGTGAAGTTCAGCGCGAGAGAGGGTGGGGTGGTGGGCGCGGACGGCCTCTGCAATTTGCTCACCGACGCGCATCACCGGGTTTAACGCGGTCATTGGCTCCTGAAAGATCATGGCGATGTCGCGGCCGCGGTGGGCGCGCATGTCCTCGGCGGATAGGGGGAGGAGGTCGGTGCCGTTGAAGAGAATCTCGCCGGTAGTCTGCGCATTAGGCGCTAAAAGCCGCATGATTGCTAGAGAAGTGGCGGATTTTCCCGAGCCGGATTCGCCGACCAAACCAAGGACTTCACCGGGCGCAATACGGAGGTTTATACGGTGTACCACGGGCAAAGTGACGGTCTGCGCACGGAAGGCTACGGTGAGATCACGGACGTCGAGCAGGGGAGCCATAGGCTAAAAATACAGGGATTAGGAGTTCGGGGCCAGCGGGCAGATGGTGTCGTGTCCTTCGGAATTTACTTCCAGGCGGTTGGCGTAGTGGTGGGGGTCACAAGAATATACTTTAAGTATGGCTTCACATCTGGACAAAATCGTGGCGCATACGCGCGAAGTGGTGGCGGCGCGGAAGGCTGCGGCCGATATGCCTACGCTGGAGCGGCGGGCGCGGGAGCATGCGCCGAGAGGATTTGCCAGGGCGCTCAAGCTGAGGGCTGCTACCGGGCCGGCGATTATTGCGGAGCTGAAAAAGGCGTCGCCGTCGAAGGGGCTAATCCGCGAAGATCTGGATGTGCCGGTGCTGGCAAAGCAGTTAGAGGCTGCGGGAGCTTCGGCGCTTTCGGTGCTGACGGAGGAGAAGTTCTTTCTCGGCAGTCTGGAGAATCTGGAGCGGGCGTCGGTTGCGGTGCAGATTCCCTGCCTGCGCAAAGATTTCATGGTGGATGAGTTCCAGATGCTGGAGGCGCGGGCGTCGGGTGCGGATGCGATTCTGCTGATTGCCGCGGCGCTTACTGACCGCGAGCTGCGACTGTTGCGGAATGCTGCGCGAGCGATGGAGTTGGACATTCTGTGCGAGGTTCATAACCGCGAAGAGCTAGATCGCGTGCTCAATCTGGATTGCGATGCGTATGGCGTGAATGCACGGAATTTGAAGACGTTTGATGTGAGCCTCGATGTGAGCCTGGAACTGTTGGCGATGCTGCCCGCGGATGCGGTGCGGGTGGCGGAGAGCGGGATTCATACGGCGGCTGATCTGCAGAAGTTGCGGGCGGCGGGATACGATGCGTTTCTGGTGGGCGAATCGCTGATGCGGCAGGAGAATCCCGGCGATGGGCTGCGGGAGTTGCTGGCTGAGCCGGTGAGGGCGTGAGCATGTTCGTAAAGATCTGCGGCAATACGAATCTTCAGGATGCGCAGCTTGCGGTGGAGGCTGGTGCGGATGCTGTCGGCTTTGTCTTCGCGATGAGCTCGCGGCAGATGACGGCGGCGCAGGTTGCGGTGATTACGCCGACACTGCCTGCGTCGATCAAGAAGATTGGGGTGTTTCACGCGCGCACGGCAGAAGAGATTATCCATGACGTGCATGGGGCAGGTTTGACCGGAGCGCAGCTGCACTTTGCGTTCGATCCGGCGGTGGTGGAGCAGTTGCGAGCGGCGTTTGGGCCGGAGTTCTTCATTGTGCAGACGTTGCACTGGGTTGTGGATGGCGATGCTGCGGGGGCGGAGAAGGATTTTCGCGAACAACTGCGCGCGGTGGTGAAGGCGGGCAGTGTGGATGCGATTCTGCTGGACGCGAAGACCTCTGCTGCTAACGGTGGGACGGGCAGAAGCTTTGACTGGAAGCGCGCGCGTGCGGTGCTGGATGCTGAGGCAGGCGGTATGAAGGTGATCGTGGCGGGCGGACTGACGCCGGAGAATGTGGGTGAGGCGATTGCCGCACTGAAGCCCTGGGGCGTGGACGTGGCCAGCGGGGTGGAGTTTGCGCCGGGGATGAAGGACGCGAAGAAGATTTTGAATTTTGTGAAGACGGCAAAAGCGTAAGCTGTTGACGCTAATTCAAAGAAGGTAATTGATGCGAGACATGCCTGAGATGGATTTATTAAATCGATCTATTGTTGCGGTGCTATGCCTACTGATCGCTGTTCCAAATATTTTGGGGCAAACTAGCAAAGACATAGCACCACATCAGAAATCCGATACTTTCTTAGTGAATGAGAAAGGAAAGAAAATCAGACTGCAGCATGGGGAGCTTGCTTCAACCAATTTCCAGATTGCCGGAATAGATCTGACGCTTAACGGTGAGTTGCTCGGCCGGGCTGCAAAAGTCTTAGGAAGTGTTTCCACTACATCTAGCGGCGACGCGGCAGATTATGATGAGCAGGCTTGTTACCGATCTGCCGTGGCGAACGATGGCACTCATCTCATATTTGGCCGAGGTGAAGTTAATGTATATTTCGTTCTGTCAATAGATGGTTCCACTCGGAAGAAGAATGCCGTTTGTTTGAGGTCCGAAAAGATAACACTGGATGCAGCTACTGAATCTGGACTGAAATTGATGCAAACAGAAGAGCAAGTCATTGCCGTGCTTGGCCTCCCGACGTCTCGCAGTGGAGTATCAAAAGAAAAACGTGAAGAGCTCCGCTATGAGTTCGAAACGCGGAAGCATGTGGCTCCCCAAGAGCTTGCCCGGCAGCTCAAGGAAGCTCTCCAGAAAGACCCCGCTCTGAACCTCAGAGAATTTCATGACAACTACGATTTTTTCGATCTTGATGAATCGATTCGCGCTCAATTCGTAGGCGACAGGTTGGTTCGGCTCACTGTCTCCTGGGTTGCAACAACTTAATTTTCTAGAAACAGCTTCAATTTGCAGAATTTGTTCTGTCTCTGTATGCTGAAACTGATGACGAACCGCATTCACTTCGGCTTTATTATCCGCTACTGGCGTTCAGTAGCGGCTCAGACGGAGTGTTCCCGGTAAAGTCTGCAAGATAGCAACAAGACGATTTCGGAAGACCCAGCGAGCCGCGACCATAAGAGTCGCGGTTTTTTGTTGTCTGGCGCAATTGACGGAAGGGTTAGCTAAGACGTACCTCAGGGGCTAAAGCCCGGTTCGATGGCGAGGTTGGATGTGCGGGCTAAAGCCCGCACCTACCTCAGGTGCAAAGGCAAGAACAAAGGCGAGAAGCAGATTCTTCGCTACGCTCAGAATGACAGTGGTTTGTGGATGACAGTGGTGTGGGGATGACGGTGGTGTAGGCGGGAAGTTTTTGGCTGTGGAGAGTTGGTTTCGTGCAGCGGAAGCTCTTTGGCGGTTTGGGTCACGTGGAGAGCATCTGGATTCTTCGGCTTCGCTCAGAATGACTCGGGTTTGTGGGATGACAGTGGTGTGGATAGGAAGTTTTTAGACGGTGGAGGAGTGGCTTCGCGGCGGGTTTGTTGTCAAGGGGTGAATCGTGGGGTGGGACGCGAAAATGGTTGATTTTATTGGGCGAAATGGTGGTTGGGACCGTGGCGTAGTTGGGTGGTGGGGTTGGTATTCTTAATGAGGGGACATGGGGTGGAGTGCAGCGGAGCTTTTGTTTCGTGCAGCGGAAGCTCTTTGGCGGTGTGGGTGACGTGAGAGCGTCTGGATTCCTCGACTGCGCTCAGAATGACTCGGGTGAAGTTGGTAGTGGATAGGGATGGTGTTTTCGCTGGCATGAGGAGAAACGGACTCTTCTCCTTTGCTTCGATCGAGGGTCAGAATGACAGGCAAGAGCGAAGACAACGGCCTTCGTCGGGTTGGATGGGGTACAGCGATAAAAGCAACTACAGGGATCCTTCGCTGACAGGAAAGAACAACGACGTACCTCAGGGGCTAAAGCCCGCACCTACCTCAGAAGCAAAGGCAAGAGCAAAGGCAGAAGCAGATTCTTCGCTACGCTCAGAATGACAGGATTGTTGGGTGTGGGCAGGTCAGATGCTACAGCGAGAGCAACGGTAATTGTAGAGAGGTGAATGTGAGTACTGCGAACGATCTATCGAGCAAAAACATTCCAGGCCGCTTCGGCGCATACGGCGGGCGCTATGTGCCGGAGACGCTGATGGCTGCGCTGGAAGAGCTGGAGCACTCCTACGCTGAGGCGCAGGCTGACCCTGCCTTCCACACGGAGCTGGATGGACTGCTGCACCACTACGTTGGACGCCCCACGCCGCTCTACTATGCGAAGCGGCTCTCGGAGACGCTGGGCGGCGCGAAGATCTACCTGAAACGGGAAGACCTGCTGCACACCGGCGCGCACAAGATCAACAATGCGCTGGGGCAGGGTTTGCTGGCACGTCGCATGGGCAAGCACCGCATTATCGCGGAGACAGGTGCGGGACAGCACGGTGTGGCTACGGCTACGGTGTGCGCGCTCTTCGGCATGGAGTGCGTGATCTACATGGGCGAAGAGGATATGCGGCGGCAGGAGCTGAACGTCTACCGCATGCGCCTGCTGGGTGCGGAGGTGCGGGGCGTGAACTCCGGCTCGTGTACGCTGAAGGACGCCATCAACGAAGCGATGCGCGACTGGGTTACAAATGTGCGCACGACGCACTATCTGCTGGGCAGCGTGCTGGGCGCGCATCCGTATCCGACGATGGTGCGAGATTTTCATCGCGTGATCAGCAGGGAGGCGCGCGGGCAGATTCTGGAGGCGGAGGGTAAGCTGCCGGACGCCATCATCGCTTGTGTCGGGGGAGGATCGAACGCGATTGGCGCGTTCTACGAGTTCATTCCAGATGCGAATGTACGGCTGATCGGCGTGGAAGCCGGTGGACGCGGTACGGGGCTTGGCGAGCATGCGGCGCGGTTCTTTACGGGGCCGGGTGGCGGCAGGCCGGGTGTTCTGCAGGGCACGTACAGCTATTTATTGCAGGATGATGCTGGGCAGGTGTCGCTGACGCATTCGGTTTCGGCGGGGCTGGACTACGCGTCGGTTGGGCCGGAGCATGCGGCGCTGCACGATTCTGGGCGCGCTACGTACACGTCAGCATCGGACGCAGAGGCGCTGGAGGCGACGGTGACGCTCTCGTGTACTGAAGGCATTCTGCCGGCACTGGAGAGTGCGCATGCGGTGGTGGAGGCGATCAAGATGGCTCCAAAGCTAGCCAAGAGTGCCGTGCTGATGGTGAATCTTTCGGGCCGTGGGGACAAGGATATTGGCATCCTGGCGCGGGAACTGAATTTGCAGGGAGCGACAGCAGCGGGTCAGCAAGTCAGCAAGTCAGCGGAAGGACGATAGAAGACCGATGGCAATTCATTTCAGCAAGAAGCCGGGTATTGTGGCGTATTTGACGGCGGGCGATCCGGGGTTGGCGGAGACACGTGATATTGCGCTGGCTGCGATTGATAACGGCGCGGACGTGATTGAGTTGGGCGTGCCGTTCAGCGATCCGGTGGCGGATGGGCCGGTGATTCAGCGCGCCAGCGAGCGTGCCGTGGTGCGCGGTGTGCGCCTGGTGGATGTGCTGGGCGTAGCGAAAGAGTTGCACAAGGCGAGGCCGTCAGCCGGATTGGTGATCTTTTCGTATTTGAATCCGCTACTGCGTGTGGGGCTGAAGAGCTTCTGCGAGCAGGCGGCTGAAGCGGGCGCAGATGGCGTGCTGGCGACGGACATGATCGTGGAGGAAGCGGCGGAGTATCTGGAGCACATGCATGCTAACAAGCTGGCGCCCATCTTTCTGGCGGCGCCGACGAGCCCTGATGAGCGGCTAAAGAAGATTGCAGCGGCTTCGCAGGGTTTTGTGTACGCTATCTCTCGCACCGGCATTACCGGAACGCAGGATAAGGTTGCGGGCGATGCGTCGGAGCTGGTGGCGAGGCTGCGGCAGTTCACCACGCTGCCGGTGGCGGTGGGGTTTGGCATCAGCAACGCGGAGCATGTGCGGGCGGTGGGCAAGTTTGCCGATGCAGCGGTAATTGGAAGTGCGTTGGTGGCGCTGATTGAGCGTTCAGAACCGC
>DASWOP010000077.1:0-5315 GCA_036404255.1 Acidobacteriaceae bacterium
CTTGCCGGGGCGATTCCCGTTCCGCTAAGATTTCTCAGCACCTTATCCGCGACAAACAATCATGAAAATTCACGAATACCAAGCAAAAGAGATACTTCGCAAATACGGCGTCACTGTGCCTGCGGGCGAGATGGCAACCACTTTGGACGAGGCGGATGCCGCGGCCAGCAAGCTCTTCTCCGTGGGCAATGCCGCGGTGGTCGTGAAGGCACAGATCCACGCTGGCGGCCGGGGCAAGGGCGGCGGCGTGAAGGTCGTCAAGACGCTGGAGGCGGCAAACGAAGCCTCCAAGGCGATCCTGGGCATGCAGCTCATCACGCACCAGACCGGCCCCGAAGGCCAGAAGGTGCAGCGCCTGCTGATCGAGGAAGGCTCGGCGATCGACCGCGAGCTCTACCTCGGTCTGGTGCTGGACCGCGCCACGGCCAAGGTCGTCTTCATGGCCTCGAAGTCCGGTGGCATGGAGATCGAGGAGGTCGCAGCCAAGGATCCGGACGCGATCTTCAAGGAGTACATCGATCCGGCGGTCGGTTTCCAGCCGTATCAGGCGCGAAAGCTCGCGTTCAAGCTGGGATTGCTGCCGACGCAGATCGCAGAGGCGGTGAAGTTCATGACCGGGCTGTATAAGGCGTTTGTCGAGACGGATTCGACGCTGATGGAGATCAATCCCTTCATCACCACGAAGGCAGGCACACTGGCCGCACTGGATTGCAAGATCAACTTCGACGACAACGCGATGTTCCGCCACAAGGATTTGAAGGAGCTGCGCGACCTCGCCGAGGAAGATCCTCTCGAAGTCGAGGCTTCGAAGTATGCGCTGAACTACATCAAGCTCGACGGCAATATCGCATGCATGGTGAACGGCGCCGGCCTCGCGATGGCGACGATGGACATCATCCAGTACGCCGGCGGCTCGGCTGCGAACTTTCTTGATGTAGGCGGCGGCGCCAACCAGGAACAGATTGAGAATGCATTTGGCATCCTGCTCTCTGACCCAAACGTGAAGGCGATCTTCATCAACATCTTCGGCGGCATCTTGCGCGTGGATGTGCTGGCGACGGCGGTGGTGGCGGCGGCGAAGAAGCTCAATGTGCAGATTCCTATTGTGCTGCGGCTCGAAGGAACCAACGTGGAAGAGGGAAGAAAGATTCTTGCTGAGTCGGGCTTGAAGTTCGAAGTAGGCACAACCATGAAAGACGCTGCTGATTTAGCTGTTGCCGCAGCGAGAAGCTGATTGTCGGAGAAAGCGGAGGTAGCATGGGTGGTCAATTTGAGACGATTGGTCCATTAGCTTTCCCTGCGAAAGACGGTGATGCTGATGAAAAGGTCATCGTTCAATGGTTCAAAAGTATGGTCGAGGAGGAATGTAAGGGCCTAAGTTCAGCCGTAGGGATTTACATTATCGCCAGACAAGTAGGCTCCCATCCACCTATACCTTGGTACGTGGGAGAAACCGAAAAAGGCTTTCTCTCTCGCTTCAAACAGCATTCAAGAATGAAAAGAGGATTCGGCGATCTAACGAAAATACCCAAGGGCGGAAGATTACTCGTTTTCTTTCTCCCCCTAATGTCGGGCAAGAGAAGTGGCTTCCGAAAAGCGCCGAAGAAGGTCGCTACGATTTTGGCCATAAACGCATTGGAAGACATGCTTATTAGAAGTTGTCTCAATGTGAATGAGAATCTGCTCAACGTTAGTCAGAAAACTCTTCATCGAGAGATGCGCGTACCTGGCTATATAAATGACGCCGCGTCTAAACAGTCCGTTGCTGCGACGGAATTATCCCGCATGCTGAAACAAGAATAAGTATGAGCGTTTAGAACTAGGAGAGTTACCATGTCCGTCCTCGTTGGCAAAGAAACTCGATTGATCGTGCAGGGCATTACTGGCCGTGAAGGAACTTTCCACGCCAAAGGCTGCGCAGAGTACGGCAAGCAGTTTGGCAACGACATCGTTGTTGGCGGAGTGACCCCCGGTAAGGGGGGGACCACCCATGAGGGGTGGCCGGTATTCAACACCGTGGAAGAGGCGGTGAAGGAGACTGGCGCGAATGCGACCGTGATCTTTGTACCGCCGCCGTTTGCTGCGGATGGAATTCTGGAAGCCGTGGCTGCCGGGCTACCACTGGTGGTTTGCATCACCGAGGGCATTCCCACGCTGGACATGGTGAAGACGTGGGAGGTGGTGCGGCAGTCGAAGTCGCGGCTGATTGGGCCCAACTGCCCCGGCGTCATCTCTCCCGGCAAGGCGAAGATCGGCATTATGCCGGGCCGCATCCACAAGGAGGGCTCGGTCGGCATCGTGTCGAAGTCCGGCACGCTGACGTATGAGGCGGTCTACCAGCTCACCACGCGCGGCATCGGCCAGTCCACTGCCATCGGCATCGGCGGCGATCCCATCATCGGCACCACGCATATCGACGCGCTGAAGCTGCTGAATGAAGACCCTGATACTGAGGCGATCATCATGATCGGCGAGATTGGCGGCTCTGCGGAAGAGGCTGCAGCCGAGTACATCAAGAAGTATGTGAAGAAGCCCGTGGTGGGCTTTATTGCGGGGCAGACGGCGCCTCCGGGGCGGCGTATGGGTCACGCGGGCGCGATCATCTCCGGCGGTGAAGGGACGGCGGCCAGCAAGATGAAGGCGATGTCGGACGCAGGCATTACCGTGGTGAAATCACCGGCTGAGATCGGCGAAGCCATGGCGAGGCTGCTGGGCAAATAGGCTCCGCGGCGGGCGGATTCTGCCTAGCGGGGCTGCCGCTGGTAGAAGAGGCCAGCTGCAAGAAATAGCATAGCTATAAGGAACGCCAGTTGGGCATGGGGCCATGCGTGCAGCCAGAGGCTGACGAAGCCGTCTACCAGCCACGCTGCAAATCCCGCAAACCAGATCCATGCAAGCTTCCGCGTCATAGAATAGAAGTCTCCGGGCTTAAGTTTGGCACTTTTCCGGCGGTCGTGGGTAGTATCCGCGAACGCTTTTCGATCGATCAACGCACAATCATAAGGAGATTCACCTTGTCACAGCGCACATTCAGCATCATCAAGCCGGACGCGGTCCGCAAGGGCCACACCGGCGCCATCCTGGCCGAGATTGAGAAGGCCGGTTTCAAGATCGTCAGCATCAAGAAGATCTCCATTTCGGTCGCACAGGCAGAGGGCTTCTACGCCGTGCATGCGGCGCGCCCGTTCTTCCCGGAGCTCACCAAGTTCATGGCATCCGGCCCGATTGTGCCGCTGGTGCTGGAGAAGGACAACGCCATTGCCGACCTGCGCAGACTGATGGGCGCGACTGATCCGGCAAAGGCGGACGAGGGCACGATCCGCAAGCAGTTCGCAGCATCGATTGGCGAAAACGCCATCCACGGCTCGGATGCAGAGGATACGGCTGCGTTTGAGATTGGCTACTTCTTCGCCGGTCTCGAACTGAAGTAAGTCCTCCGCGAGCGGCGAATCGCTCGCAAAAACATCATGCCCATTCCGGCGAAATTTGCTGGAGTGGGCATTTTTCTGTCTGAGGGTACCCCCTCCCCACCTGAAATGCTAAATATCTTGTTTGCAAGCACTTAGCTTGTGCGACTGTCGCTAAATATTTCAAAACAGGATATTTACGGGTAAATATTTCATTCGCAACGAGTTAGAGGTAAGTCCAGGTGCGTATGGAATTTACTTTCTGTTTAAATTGTAGCGATTTTGGACGGAAACTACGCCAAAGTAACTGGAAAAAGTTTGTTTTGCCACGCTTCTTCAGGGACGGGCTCTAGACAGTTCGTGGAGAGGGCACGGTGTTTGCCTGGACAGGTGCAGGGTACTTTATGGACGCTATGGTGTCCGTGGGGAGAAAGGCTCGCTGCGCCTGCGGCTCCGCTTCAGCCTTCGGCAGAGCGGAAGCGCCTGACGGCGCGGCTTTTTCCGTGGGGCTGAAGCCCCACTCCCCCCGGCTGAAGCCGGGGGCTTAATCCGAAAGCATGGTTTTCCTGGGGCTGGGTAGCCCGGGGAGTGAGCATTGGGGCCAATTTTTGTTATCGAGGGAGGATATGGGCGGGAGCGTTCGCCGCTGGGCGACGAATATCCCATACATCCCGCGATGAAGCTGCGTGATGTATGGGGTACCCGGCACTCGGCAGGCTCGCACGGATGGCGACGGCGTTTGTGCAGCGGAAGCTTTTTGGCGGCATGGGTGGTGCGGGGAGCGTCTGGATTCTTCGGCTTCGCCTGCGGCTGCGCTCAGAATGACTCGGATAGGAGTGGCGGCGGTGGAGAGCTGGGCAGGAGCGTCGCCGCTTCGCGACGATGTCTCAGGTTTCAGAAGCGAGACCTTGGGCACCCGCAACGGCCCGGGGCTGAAGCCCCTCTTGTTTTGGGCCTGGTTCAGGGGCCTGAAGGCCCCTGAACCCTCCGCCGCAATGGATAGGGGGAAGCGGGCTTTTCGCGGGCGCGGGGAGTTGGTACGGTGGTGCTATGGAAACTTTGAAAATCGAAGGGCGTAGCGTCTCGCGCATTGGATTGGGGACTTGGGCGATTGGGGCAGGGGAGTGGGCGAACGTGGACCGCGCGGAGTCGATTGCGTGCCTGCGCAAGGCGCTGGAGTATGGCGTGAACCTGATCGACACAGCGCCCATCTATGGGGCAGGCAATGCGGAGACGGTGGTGGGGGAGGCGCTGCGCGAGCATATCGCGGCGGGCGGCAGGCGCGAGGACCTCTACATCGCGACGAAGTTTGGGCTGGGCCGCGAAGCCACGCCGAGCGCAGGGCGCGAGCCGGAACTGGGGCGCGTGGTGGCCAATGCCACGCCGGGGTTCATCGCGGAAGAGATTGAGCGTTCGCTGCGGCGGCTGCAGGTGGAGTACGTGGACCTGTACCAGTTGCACTGGCCGGATACGCTGGTGCCGATGGAGCGCGTGGCGGAGGCGCTGCTGCCGTTGCTTCGCTCGGGCAAGGTGAAGGCGCTTGGGGTTTCAAATTGTTCGCCAGCGCAGATGGATGCATTTCGCAGCGTTGCGCCGCTGGCCTCGAACCAGCCGCCCTACAACATCTATGAGCGTGCGATTGATGCCGACGTGCTGCCGTACTGCGACGCGCATGGCATTGCAACGCTGGCGTACAGCGCGCTGTGCCGCAGCATGCTTTCCGGCAAGGTGACGGCGGCGAGCACGTTTACCGACATCAGGAGCTTCGATCCGAAGTTTCAGCCACCACGGCTGGCGCAGTATGCGGCGGCCACGCAGGCGCTGGATGCGTTTGCGCGGGAGAGATATGGAAAGAGCGTGGTGGAGTTGGCGATCCGCTGGATACTGGACCGCTCGCCGCATACGGTG
>DASWOP010000078.1:0-16428 GCA_036404255.1 Acidobacteriaceae bacterium
CTTCTGACTCAGTACACCAGCAACTGCAAAAAGCGTACCTCAGCGGCTAAAGCCGCGCAGATTTGAGCGAGCTTGCGGCACGGCTGAAGCCGTGCCCTTAACGAAAGCAACGTGCGCATACGAGGGCAACGTGTGCACATAAACCGGCTTGCGGCATGGTAAGCCGGCTTACCTGGTTGCAAATTCTCGAAAAGCAGATTCTTCGCTGCGCTCAGAATGACAGAGTATGGAATGACAGAGTATGGACTTATGGCACGGCTGAAGCCGCCCTTAGCGAAAGCAATGTGCGCATACGAGGGCAACGTGCGCACATAAACCGGCTTGCAGCATGGTAAGCCGGCAACCGCCCTTTACTGCCGTTCGCGCCACAGCCTGTATATGCCCCACGCCGCCGCCGTGCAGTTGTCCACAATGCGGTTGCTCACCAGCATCTCTTCAAACTCCGCCACCGGCATGCGAAACACCTGCATATCGGTCTCTTCCGGATCGCGCTGCGTCTCGCCCTGTTTTAGCCCGCGCGCCAGGTACGTGTGCTGCTCCTGCGCCATCACACCCACGGCAATCTGAAAGGTCGCCAGCCGCGTCATACTGTCAGCCACCAGCCCTGTCTCTTCGCGCAGTTCGCCGCGCGCCAGTTCTTCCGGGTCCACATCTGCCCGCTCCCAGCCACCTTGCGGGAACTCCAGGCTGCGCTGCCCCACGGTGTAACGAAACTGTTCGACGAGATAGACAAAGTCGCCCTCCGCCGTCTCGTCCAGCGGAATCACCAGGCATGCCGGGTCTTTCTCGATCACGCCATAGATGCCGCGCACACCATTCGAGCGCTCGATCACATCTTCGCGAACCCGCGTCCAGGGGTTGCGGTAGACCTCGCGGCTGCTGATCTTCTTGATCGACATTTATCTCCCCTCAATCGGCAGTTCCAGGTGCGACGGATACTGCGCCGATTCGTAGATCGTCTCCGTCGCCGGCTGATAGGCCTTTGCGGGCGCGGTCATGATGTTTGGCACAAAGGTCTGCGGATTGCGATCATACAGCGGAAACCAGCTCGACTGTATCTCCACCATCGCGCGATGCCCTTTCAGAAACACATGGTCCACTCCGTGCAGGCTCCACTTGTATTCTTCCACCTCTCCCGGTGGAATCGCCTGTGGATGCTCAAACCCAGCGCGGTAGCGCCCACGGAAGATCTCATCCGCGATCATCAACTGGTAGCCGCCCATGCCCTCCGGCGCATCGTCAGGATAGACATCGATGAACTTCACCACCCAGTCCGCATCGCTGCCCGTGGTCGCCGCAAAGATGTCCGCTTTTACATCGCCCGTCACCGTCAGATCGTGATCCAGCACCGGCGTCTGCCAGATCACCACATCGCTGCGGCCACTCACAAAGCGCTGATCCTCCACTAACCACGGATACCACTGTGACCCGGCTGCATACGTCGCCTGAATCGGCCGGTGGCGATACGGCACCGGATTCGCCGGATCGGAGAGATACGATGCTGATGCCGACGCTTCCTTCGGTTTCTCGAAGCTCAGCGAGTGCGCCTCGGCGTGCAGATACAACTCGCGCGTCTTCGTGCCCTTCAGCGGCCACGCGGCATAGTGCTTCCACTGATCGCTGCCCGTCTGGAACGCCTCCACACCAGCCGCCGGATACTCCCCACACCCAGCCGTGCATGGCAGCAGATACTGTCCGAAGAACTCCGCCTCGCGCCTGCGAAACTCTTCTGTAGCCGCCTGCCCAAAGTTCAAAGCACCCAGATGCTGTGTTGTCGCCAGCGTCCACTGCCCATGCCGCCATGGGCCCAGCATCATGGAAAGCTCCGGCCCATTCGGCTCTGCGTGCGGCGCGAGCGCAGCATACTGCACCTGTGGCCCCCACATATCTTCCTGATCCCACCAGCCGCCTACCAGCAGCGTGGGCACGGTCACAGCCGTCATCCGCGGCAACACAGACATTGATTTCCAGAAATCGTCGTACGCCGGATGCTCGACGAATGCCTTCGCCGTGGGCAGCTTCTCGATCCTGCCCTTCTTCGCTGCCGCTGCAAAATTGCCGGCCTTCAGAAAGTAGTCGTAAGCATCCACGTCCAGCTTGCCGAATCCATTCTTCTTCGTGCTCTCCATGCCAAGCACATAGTCATAGCCATACGTCTCGCGAAATGCGCCGTTATGAAAAAAGTCATCCCCCAGCCAAACATCGCTCATCGGAGCCTGCGGCGAGACCGCCTTCACCGCCGGATGTGGATCAATGCCCGCCATTGTCGCCAGAAATCCCGGGTACGACACGCCATGCACGCCCACGCGCCCGTTGTTGTCCGGCAGCTTTTTCACCAGCCAGTCTACGGTGTCGTATGCGTCGCTGCTCTCATCCACCTTCGCAGGATCGGTGCGGTCGCCATAGACATGCACCACGGGCCGCATCATCACGAACTTGCCTTCAGACCCGTAGCGCCCGCGAATATCTTCATACACAAAGATGTAGCCGCTCTGCGCCAGCTCCGGCATCTGCTGGTTCAGCCAGTCGCTGGTCACCTCATCCGCGCCATACGGTGTGCGCTCCAGGATGACCGGCAGTGACCCCTTCTGATCCGCTGGCCGCAGAATCACAGCATGCAGCCGCACGCCATCGCGCACAGGGATCATCGCCTCGCTCCGCAGATAGCTGCGGAAATGATTCGGCACCGGCGTGCTGCCGATCTTCACCGCGTCGCCTGTGTCCGCGCCGTGAACCCGGTGCCAGCCCGTCACTTTGCCGGCGGCATCGCGGCGCAGCATGTAGTGTGTGCCGGTTGACTTCGCCACCAGTTCATCGTGTGGTTTCACCGTCAGCAGCGTGCGCGTCATTCGCGGCGCTTCGATGTAGAACGCATCGCCATCGCGCGAGATGGAGAAGACCGTGTCCGGCTCCGCACTCTCGCGGTACTGGCCAACGCAGCTCTCCGGCGCAGCAGCAGCAGCGGGTGATTGCGCAGCGCCACGCACCATCAGCGCCAGCGTTCCTGCCAGTATCAGCAGGCCCGCCAGCATAGCGTGCTTCAGCCGAATTGGATGGGCTCCGTCCACGCCGTCAGGCCGGTGTCGGGCTCGCGTTGCAGGAGAATCCAGCCTTGCCGTGCGTGCCGTCGCAGAAGGGCCGCTTCTCGGAGAGACCGCAGCGGCAGAGTGAGATGGCCGGCTTGCCGGTCAGGTCCCATTCGGCGCCGTTCGCATCAACCAGCGTGACCGGGCCTTCCACGCGGAAGGGCCCGTTAGGGCGGACAGTTATCTTTACGGGGGTGTCAGACATGGAATCAGTCCTTTGCGATGGGGAAAATTGAAAAGCTCTACAAACGGAGCATATCAGCCGCCCACGACTCGCACCTAATGGCCAAGGCATTAGCCGAAATCGAAGGTCAGGCCGGTACATTGCTGGATGCAGAGGTGGTTCGCATCTGCGTCTCGCTCTTCCGCGACCACCGCCTTACGCTCACGCGTGGCGAAGCTCTATAGCCCATCACCATGCCCGGGTCTGCCCTTGCTCTCAGCCTGCAGCCTCTCGCGCAGGCTCGCCGCCAGCTCGACCAGGCGACGCAGCTTCGTCTCCAGGTTCGGCGACACCGCCGGCTCCCGCAGCGCCAATTCGCTCTCCAGCATGATGCCGGTCACGGCTGATTTCAGTTCACTCTCCACCGCGACTGCCGCCGCTCTTCGAGCCATCGTCTGCTGCTGCGTGCCGCGCGCCAGTGCAGCGCGCACCTCGCGCACCAGCCGCTCACTGCCGGAGATAGCAAAGTTCACCTGCATCAGCAGCGCACCGCCGGCCTGTTGCCAGATTGAGTCCGCAGCCCGCGAGTCAGCACCCGCCATCGACTCATCCATCACCACTACCGCGAACGGTTGCTGCCGCAGAGCCGTCACCGCCTCGCGCGCCGAACTGGCTACCTGCACCCGCAGCTTGAGCTGGCGCTCCAGCGCCGCCGCACAATTTGCCGCGCCCGCCATCGACGTTACCAGCAGGATCGCCTGCGCCTTAACCGCTGGGGCCTGCTCCCCGTTCCCTGTTCTCTGGATCTCTGTCTTAGTGTTCAACACCGTACTCCTTCAACTTGCGATAGAGAGTTGTCTTGCCGATGCCCAGCAGCTTCGCCGCCATCAATTTGTCCCCGTTCAGCTTTTCAATAGTGCTTAGAATCGCCCGCTTCTCCAGGTCGGCGATGGGCAGTATGTCCGCGCCGCCAGAATGTCCATCCGGCACTGCGCCCGCGATTCCCTTCGCCCGGTGATGCTCCTCCGCATGCGCCGCCCTGTTCATCTGCAGGCGATGCTCCTGCAACTGGCTGGGCATATCGCCCAGGTGCAGAACCGGCCCAGATGAAAGCGCACTCGCGCGCTCAATCGCGTTCTCCAACTCGCGCACATTGCCCGGCCATTCGTACTCTGTCATCAGCCGCAGCGCCTCGTCGGAGAAGGTGTACGGCACGCCGCCCTCTGGCCGCATCCGCTCCGCAAAATGCGCCGCCAGCATGGGAATATCCTGCCGGCGCTCCCGCAGCGGCGGAATCTTGATGTTCACCACGTTCAGGCGGAAGTAAAGATCCTTGCGGAACTGCCCCTGCTCCACCATCAGGCTCAGGTTGCGATTCGTCGCGGCCAGCACCCGCGCATCAATGGGCACGGTATGCGTTGCTCCCACCGGCCGCACCTCTTTTTCCTGCAACGCACGCAGCAGCTTGGCCTGCAGGTCCAGCGGAAGCTCGCCGATCTCATCCAGAAAAACCGTGCCACCCTCCGCCGCCGCCAGCAGGCCATCCCGCGATCTGTTCGCGCCGGTGAATGCGCCCTTCACATAACCGAACAGTTCGCTTTCGATCAGCGTCGGCACCAGTGAACCGCAGTCCACCGGAATAAACGGCTTCGCTGCGTGCGGCCCGTTAAAGTGAATCGCCCGCGCCACCAGCTCCTTGCCAGTCCCGCTCTCCCCCAGGATCAGCACCGGATGCGTCGAGTACGCCACCTTCGACAGGATCCGGTACATCTTCTCCATCGCCGGACTGCGCCCGATCAGGTTGCCCATGCCATCCTGTGCGCGCAGCTTCTCGCGCAGCCTGCGGTTGGCAATATCGACCTGCTTCTTCTCCGCCGCATGCGTCAGAATGGTCTGCAGATCGTCCATGGCAAACGGCTTCGTCAGGTAATCGCTCGCACCCAGGCGCATCGCTTCCACCGCGGAAGACACCGTGGCAAATGCCGTCATCACCAGCACCTCCGTCTCCGGGTGCAGTAGTTTGACCTCCTCCAGCAGCGTCATTCCCGTCATGCAGTGATACGGCATATCCAGCAGCAGAATGTCCACCCGCTGCTGCTTCAAAATCTCCTGCGCGGCAACCGGATCTTCCGCGCAATGCACGGTGAACCCCATCGCTCGCGCGATCTCGCAGCACGCGCTACGCACCGTGCGGTCATCATCCACCACCATCACCTGCATGGAGGCGTAATGGACCGCTCCCGCTGAATGCTTCAGTGAGGTGCCTGGATCGCTTTCAAATTGTTCGGGGGAAGAGTCGTGAATCGGTCGTACAGATAGAGATGCCATCAGGCCTTCCAGACACAGTTCTGAAGTCAGCATGCGCTGCTCCCGTCGTACACGCCGGTCGTGGACGGCTCCATGCCAGGGTCTCCCCTCCCATGCTCCGTCCATCGCCGGCTTTAAATTCAGCAGGTTGCCCTGCATCACAGCTCTGGAAGTTGAGTCATCTTAACATAAACAATTTACCGGCGGACACTCGCCAACAGTTGCAAAACATCTTCCCCTCTCGTTTGCAATTCATCCATCCTCCCCTCCCGTGCCCTTCGTTCCAAAATGGACTGTCCTATTCTGCGAATTACCAGAGCACGACGAAGACCAAACTGCGCACCTCATCAACCCTTTTTGTTTGAATACTTTAGCCATAGCTCCTTCTACCGCGTTTCGAAGCCAGCTTTCCCATTTTGAAACCTTACTTCAACCATCTTGCTCAAACCTGTCCTGTTTTCTGCACTTTGCATTATTTTTCCCAAAATAAATCTCTGCTGCCGCGATTCCCATTTTGGGGCTACTGCACACAAGCGCCCAAGGCCCTACAATTCTTGTCATGTCCGCATCTGTTATTACTCCTCTCTTCCGTCCCGGCAATCGCGCCGCTCGTGAACTCCGCCCCACCCGTATGACCCCCGGCTACGTCGTCACTCCTGAAGGCTCCGTCCTCATCGAAGTGGGCAACACCCGCGTGCTCTGCAACGCCACCATTGAAACCACCGTCCCCGGATGGATGCGCAACTCTGGCCGCGGCTGGGTGACCGCCGAATACGGCATGCTGCCCCGCGCCACGCTTACCCGCACCGCGCGCGAATCCGAACGCGGCAAGATCGGTGGCCGCACCCATGAGATTCAGCGCCTTATCGGCCGCAGCCTGCGCGCCGTGATGGACCTGCAGGCGCTCGGCGAACGCACCATCATCCTCGACTGCGATGTGCTCCAGGCAGACGGCGGCACCCGCACGGCATCCATCACCGGAGCCTGCGCCGCACTCGCCATCGCGCTCAACAAGCTCGTCGCCGCGGGCACGCTGAAGGCTTCGCCCATGCGGCAGCTCGTCGCCGCCACCTCCGTCGGCATTGTCGATGGCAACGTGCTTCTCGATCTTGCCTATGAAGAAGACTCCCGTGCCGATGTGGACATGAATGTTGTCATCACCGCCGATGGTGGCCTCGTCGAGGTGCAGGCCACGGCTGAGCGTGATCCCTTCCCCCGGGCCAAAATGCTGGAAATGCTGGACTTCGCCGAAGACGGCATCGGTAAACTGCTCGATCTACAGCGTGCGGCCATCGCCGAAGCTGAGTGATCTGAGCGGAATCAATTCATCATGGGATTTGCCCCCTGTCTCGCATAGTGGTGTGAGCCTCATCACATTGTTCTGGCAAATCTCCTATAAACTAGGGACGAATGAAAAACCTCACCTCAAACGAGAAATAGGAGTAACCGAACGATGAAGTTGACACCAGGAAAACTTGCGGGCCTCAAGGCCCTGTCCAATTCGAGCGGCGTAATTGCCGCAGCCGCCATGGATCAGCGCGGCTCTCTGCAGAAGTCCCTCTCCAAGGAGCGCGGTACGGCCGTTGACGCCTCTGCGCTGGAAGAGTTCAAGTCCCTGGTCACCGAAGTCCTGACCAAGCACGCCTCCGCCATCCTGCTTGATCCTGAGTTCGGTCTGCCCGCCGCCAAGGTTCGCAACGGCAAGGGTCTGCTGCTCGCCTATGAGAAGACTGGTTATGACGCGACCACCATTGGCCGCCTCCCCGATCTGCTCGATGTATGGAGCGTTCGCCGCATCAAGGAAGCCGGCGCAGATGCCGTCAAGATCCTGCTCTACTACACCCCGGAAGACAAGATGGAGATCAACGAGATCAAGCACGCATGGATCGAGCGCATCGGCGCCGAGTGCGTTGCTCTCGACATCGCCTTCTTCGCCGAATTCATCTGCTACGACCACACCGGTGGCGACGAGAAGACCGTGGCCTTCGCCAAGAAGAAGCCGCTCCTGGTCTCCGGCACCATGGCCGAGTTCAGCAAGCCCCAGTACAAGATCGACGTGCTGAAGCTTGAAGTTCCCGTCAACATGGAGTTCGTCTCCGGCACCAAGTCCTTCAAGGGCCAGGAAGCCTACACCCGCGCGGAAGCTCTCCAGCACTTCAAGGATTCCGCCGGCTTCACTCACCTGCCGTTCATCTATCTCTCGGCCGGCGTCTCCAACCCGACCTTCATTGAGACCTTGGAGCTCGCCAACGAGTCTGGCACCACCTACAACGGCGTTCTCTGCGGCCGCGCAACCTGGAAAGATGGTATCTCCATCTATGCCAAGCAGGGCGCAGCAGCTTTCAAGAGCTGGCTTGAGACCACCGGCGTGGAGAACATCAACAATGTGAACGCCGCACTTAAGGGCGCGCACTCCTGGCACAGCAAGGTCAGCCAGTAGTTCTCTGCTCACCTCGCAACAAAGAAAGCCGCGGCCATGTGCCGCGGTTTTTCTTTGAACCGCGCACCGCCCTACCCCACCCGGTTCCGTCCGCCTTCTTTCGCGCGATACAGCGCGGCATCCGCCTGCTCCAGAATCTTTTCCCAGCTATCCGAAGGCGTAGCATCCGTACGCTGCATTCTCAGGGTTGCTACGCCGAAGCTGGCTTCCACCGGCAGGTGTTTGCCGCGCATCTCGATATTCAGATTCGCGATGCGGCCACGCACCCGCTCCGCCAGTTCATGCGCGCCCTGCTGATCCGTCGCAGGCAGCAGGATGACAAACTCATCCCCGCCCACTCGCGCCAGCACGTCCGTCGCGCGCAGCATGCTCCGCACGACTTCGGAAACGCGCACCAACGCGCTGTCTCCACCCTTATGGCCAAACTCGTCATTCAACATCTTGAAGTGGTCCACATCGATCGCGATGACCGACATCTCCAGTCCGTAGCGGCGGGAACGCTCCACCTCCACCAACCCAGCCTCGTCGAACGCCCGCCGGTTCAGTGCTCCGGTCAGTGAATCGGTTGCAGAGAGTATCTCCATCTCCCGTTGTAGCCGCGTGGTTTCCATCCACATGTAGCCCAGCGGCGTAAAAGCATTCAAGATTAAATATGCGGAGATGCCACCAATGGCAAAAATTGTGCCCTGCATCTGTTCCGGCAGTACGTGGTAATGGGCAACCCACAGGCAGCGAAGTATCGAACGAGTCCCAAAAAGCAGAAAAATAATCGCCGTTGCACGCGACGGGGCTTTGATGTCCTCTGGCGCATAGCGAAGCAGAAGAAACCCGCTCAGCAGCGCCTGCGTACCCAGCAGTGCGGCCGTCAGTTCCGCTCGCAACAGATAGTGGTCAGCGCCTACACTGCAATACAGAAATCCCGCCAACCCTGCGACAAGGATTATGACAGGAGCTTGCCATCTCGGCTTTCGGCCTACGAAACCCAGAAAAGTGTAATGCAGCAGCAGAAAACATATCAGCAGAAGTTCAGGCGATAGAGTATGGGCCAGCCATCCATGCCAATATCCGCCTGCGGTCACCAGAATGGCAGCCAGTGCCAGGGTATAAGCCCACGCCAGCAGACGCATACCCCGCAGCTTTGGGCTCATGATTGCGATCACCCACAGCATGACCACGTAGCATGCCACGAGTATGGAATTCGCGATATAGATGGAAAAGACTGCGTTGGAACTATGCAATGCCAGTTACACCTACTCCCACTCAATCGTGCCGGGCGGCTTCGACGTAATGTCATAGACCACCCGGTTGATACCAAGTACTTCATTCACAATCCTGCTGGAGATGGTCTTCAGCACCTCATACGGCAGCGGCACCCAGTCCGCCGTCATGCCATCTTCAGAATGCACAGCGCGCACCGCGCAGGTATACGCGTACGTCCGCTGATCGCCCATCACGCCGACCGATTTCACCGGCAGCAACACGGCAAAGCTCTGCCAGATCTTGCGATAGAGCCCGGCGGCCTTAATCTCTTCCACCACAATCGCGTCCGCCTCCTGCAGCAGCGCCACGCGCTCCGCCGTCACCTCGCCCAGGATGCGTACCGCCAGCCCCGGCCCGGGGAAGGGCTGCCGCTCCAGAATCTCCTCCGGCATGCCCAGGTCGCGCCCAATGCGGCGCACCTCGTCCTTGAAGAGATCGCGCAGCGGCTCAATCAGCTTCAGCTTCATCGTCTCCGGCAGGCCGCCCACGTTGTGGTGGCTCTTGATCGTCTGCGATGGCCCCTTCACGCTTGACGACTCGATCACATCCGGATAGAGCGTGCCCTGCACCAGCCATGCCACATCCGCCGCATCGCCCGTATCGTTCAGAATCCGCGAAGCCTCGTGATCGAACACCTCGATAAACTCATTGCCGATGATCTTCCGCTTGGTCTCCGGATCGGTCACGCCAGCCAGCTTTCGCAGAAACTGCTCGCCCGCGTCCGATGCAACCACGTTCAGCCCAAGTCCCTCGCGCATCGTCTTCTGCACCTTGGTGAACTCGTCCTTGCGCAGCACGCCGTTGTTCACGAAGATGCACGTCAGCTTATCGCCAATCGCGCGCGCCACCAACACCGCCGCAACCGAAGAATCCACGCCGCCGGAGAGACCGCAGATCGCATGTCCATCGCCCACCTGCTCGCGGATCTTCGCCACCGTGGTCTGGATGAAGTGTTCCGGCGTCCAGTCCGCCTTCGCCCCGCAGATGCCGAGCACAAAATTTTGCAGCAGCTCCGTCCCCTGCTTGGAATGCACCACCTCAGGATGAAACTGCACGGCCCACATCCTCCGCGCCTCATTGGCAATGCCCGCCATGGCGTTCGATGTCTGCGCCGTCAGCACAAAACCCTCCGGCAGCTTCTCGGCCTTATCGCCATGCGACATCCAAACCTGCAGCTTAGCCGGCAGCCCGCTGAAGAGCGCCGTCTCCGCCACAACATCTACCTCGGCGTGGCCATACTCGCGCTTGTTGGATGGCGTAACCTTGCCGCCCAGATGGTGCACCATGAACTGCAGCCCATAGCAGATGCCGAGCACGGGCACGCCCATCTCCAGCATCGCCGGATCAGCCGCTGGCGCATCCGCGTCATACACGCTGGATGGGCCCCCGGACAGCACCAGCCCCAACGGCTTCAGCGCGCGAATCTCCTCGATCTTTGCCGTACACGGCAGCACGACGGAGAACACATTAAACTCGCGGATACGCCGCGCAATCAGCTGCGTATACTGCGAGCCGAAATCCAGAATGACAATTGTTGAGGTTTCCACGGTATATCTAGTGTAAATGGGAGGCCGCCACACCACAGCGAAAGGAAAGATTCGGTCTAGCTCGGGTCCTTCTGCCGCGTATTCTTTACGCCTGTAAGCACGCCCAGGCCGACCAGAATCAGCGCGGCCACAACGATCCAATGCTCCGGCACATGCGCCAGATGCGCGCCGTAGATAAAGCCGCAGAGCACGATCAGAAATCCCACCAGATAGAGAGCAAATGACATGAGCGTCCTCCAAAAGAAGCACAGCTCATTGAGATGCAAAGCGCAGCCCGCGCGCCGGGAAATTCAGTTCAATTCCGTCACGGCAATCGACTCTGCATACTGCACCAGCCGCGCCACGTGGAAGAAATCCGATGCCACAAAGTACCAGATCGCCACGCCTGCATACCACCAGCGCATAAACTCCGGCGTAGCCACGCTCTCAAACGGCAGCGGCGTAGCGGAAAACACCATCGCCAGCACCACCAGCGCGATCTTCACGATGCCCATCACCAGGTTGATCTCCACCATCGGCCCGCGTAGCGCCTGCCGCGTGACCGCCGCCCGCAGGCTGCCCGCGAAGGTAAGCCCCTCCACCGCAGCCAGCAGCGGCGCGGCAGAGAAGACCCAGCTCACCACGCCCCACAACGTAAACAGCCCAAGCGAAGCCACGATCACAATCGCAAAATACAGCACCAGGTTCGGCTCGCCGCCCGCCGCCATTGGAGCCACAATCGCCCGCTGCGAAGCCCACTTCAGCGCGCCAAACCATACTGCAAAGCTCGCGCCCAGCGCCGCCAGCCGCACCATCTGTAGCGCAATCACCTTACCGGTCGTGGATTTGGGCGATATACCCGGCAGTAGGCCGGTTGTCACCATCCGCCGCAGCACCAGCCCGCGCCCCACGCTGGAAACCACGCACCAAACAACCAGCAGCAGAGGAACCATCCACATCGCCGCAGCCAGTACCCCCGGCCACAGCCGCGCCGCAGCCGCGCTCACCGCCTCCGCCGCAGCCATCGGATCGGTCAATGTCATTTGCTTCAGCCCAACATCATCCAGCGGCGTCGCTGCCAGAATGCGCATCGCCTCAAACCAGATCAGCGCCAGCGCCGGAATGCCGAACGCCCAGCGCCAGGCCAGCTCCAGCCCCAGCAGCGAAGGCCGCTGCCTGCACCGCGCCAGCGTATGCACAAACCCCTGCGTCGTCCGCGCCTCAGCCGCCACTATGCCACCTCGATTACCTTGTCATTCCGAACACCTGTGGGAGTTATCCCCGCCACAAATCCCAGCACCAACCACAGAAGTGGGTGCCCCAGGTCTCGCTTCTGAGACCTGGGTTTTCGCCGCGGCACGAACTCTCCGCCACCCGTAACCCATGACCCCGTGCAAGTACGCGCAGCCCTACTTCACCACAAAATTCACTAGTTTGCCTGTCACGATGATTTCTTTCACCAGCTGTTTTCCAGAAATACGTGCAGCCACTTTTTCATGCAATTTTGCCGCTTCTTTGACCGCCAAATCGTCCAGCCCCGCAGGAAACTTGATGACCTCAACCAATTTCCCGTTCACTTGAACTGGGATTTCCATTGCAACTTCCCGGGCTAACTCAATATTCGCAATCGGCCAAGCTGTGCGAAGGATCACGCCCTCGTGTCCTGTCTGTTCCCACAGTTCCGCTGCCAAGAATGGCGCGAATGGCGCGAGCAGAAGAATCAAATTGTGAAAAATTTCAGTAACAGCAGCGCTGGAAATCTTGTCGGCGTTCTTAGATTGTTCAAACGCCGTAACTTGATTCGCTAGTTCCATAATGGCTGCAATGCAGGTATTAAAATGCCATCTTCCACTGAAGTCCTGTGTGATCTTTGCGATTGTCTGATGCAGTTTTCGCAATAAATCTGCCTCCGCTGCTGGAGCAGAACTCTTTACATCGGGTGGATAAGTCGCATATCGCATCGTCAGCCGGTAGACGCGGCTCAGGAACCGGCTCACGCCCGCCACCCCGTCCTCCTGCCACTCCAGATCGCGGTCCGGCGGCGCGGCAAACAGCGCATACATCCGCGTCGCATCCGCGCCATAGCGCGTAATCATCTCGTCCGGCGAAACCACGTTGCCCTTCGACTTCGACATCTTCGCGCCGTTGCGAATCACCATGCCCTGCGTGAACAGCCGCGTCGCCGGCTCATCATTCTCGATCAGCCCAAGGTCGCGCATCACCTTCGTCCAGTAGCGCGAATAGATCAGGTGCAGAATCGCGTGCTCCACGCCGCCAATATATTGGTCGATCGGGAACCAGTAGTCCGCCTTCTCCTTCGCGAACGGCGCCGTCGCGTTCTTGGAATCCATGTAGCGATAGAAGTACCAGCTCGAGTCCACGAAGGTATCCATCGTGTCCGTCTCGCGCCGCGCCGGGCCACCGCACTTGGGGCACGTGGTATTCACAAACTCCGGCACCCGCCCCAGCGGCGATCCGCCCTGCTGCGTAATCTCCACCTGCTTCGGCAACACCACCGGCAACTGCTCCTCCGGCACGGGAACGATACCGTCTTTCTCGCAATACACCATCGGAATGGGCGTGCCCCAATACCGCTGCCGGCTTACGCCCCAATCCTTCAGCCGGTAGGTCGTCGTCGCCTTGCCGAACCCCTTCTCCGCTGCCAGCGCCTGCATCTTCTTCTGCGCATCCACGCAACCAAGCCCGGTGAATACGCCGGACTCCACCAGCACCGCATCGTCCTCAGCCAGGAACGGCAGCTCCGCATCCTCCGTCTCCCCCACAGGCTGGATCACACGCACGATCTTCAGCCCGTACTTCTCCGCGAACTCAAAATCCCGCTCATCATGCGCGGGTACGGACATGATCGCGCCCGTGCCATAGTCCGCCAGGATGTAGTTAGCGACCCAGATCGGCACCCGCTCCGCATTGAACGGATTCACCGCATACTGCCCGGTGAAGACGCCATGCTTCTCAATCGCGCCAATGTCGCCGGCCTCGCGCGCGGCCTTCTGCTGCTCCAGCATCGCCGCCACATCCGCCGCCAGCTTAGGATCGCTCGCCGCGAACGCCTTCGTCACCGCATGCTCCGGCGCAAGCTGCACACTCGTCGCGCCAAAGATGGTATCCACCCGCGTCGTGAACACGGTGATGGTCTGTTTCTCGCTGACTTGCTGACCCGCTGACTCGCTGGCTCGCTGCACTTCAAAATCGACCAGCGTCCCTTCGCTCCGTCCGATCCAGTTGCGCTGCATGGTGCGGACTTTGTCCGGCCACCCGGGCAGCTTGTCCAGCCCATCCAGCAACTCATCCGCGTATTTTGTAATGCGGAAGAACCACTGCTCCAGGTTGCGCTGCTCCACCAGCGTGTCTTCATGCCGCCAGCAGCAGCCGTTGATGACCTGCTCATTGGCCAGCACCGTCGCGCACTCCGGACACCAGTTCACCTTGCTCTGTTTGCGGTACGCCAGGCCCTTCTCATACATCTTCAGGAAGAACCACTGGTTCCAGCGGTAATACTCCGGCAGGCAGGTGGTGACCTCGGTCGACCAGTCGTAGCTCAGGCCCATGCGCCGCATCTGCACGCGCATGGCGGCGATGTTCGCCAGCGTCCACTCCTCCGGCTGGCGATGGTTCTTGAGCGCGGCATTCTCCGCCGGCAGGCCAAAGGCGTCCCACCCCATCGGATGAAGCACGTTATACCCGCGCATCCACATAAAGCGCGCCAGTGCATCGCCAATGGCATAGTTGCGCACGTGCCCCATATGCAGCTGTCCGCTAGGATATGGCAGCATCTCCAGGCAATAGAACTTCGGCTTGCCACCCGCATGCGACTCGGCTGCATACAGACCGGGGTCCGCATCCCAGCGCTGCTGCCAGCGCGGCTCTATCTCACCCGGCGTATAGCGCAGGGCTTCCTCTGCCGCCTCGGGGCGCTGTGTGTTTGCATCCAAATGATCGTGATTTGCTGCGGTTTTCCCGCTCTGTTCGCTCGAAGACATGATGCTTCGATTGTAAATGCCCCGCTGCTATTGCAGCCTCGCCGTCTTCGGCGTAATCTCCTGCACTTTATAGCCTGCGGGAACCTGGAACAACGACGGATCCGGGTCGGCACGGCTCAGTTCCGTAACCTCATCGGTCATGTTCCCGAAGTGGGGATCCTGCGTGGAGCGGTAGAGCATAGTCTTCAGTTCGGGAGAGGTCCAGGTTTCGGTAACGATTGTGAACTCGCGGTCATTGTCCTGCGCTCCGGCAGGGACAGTCATGGTGATACGCTCACCCTCGGCATAGACACCGGCAATCTGCTTGCTGGGCAGCTTCTCGCGGTTGAAGCCGTACTTCAACTGGGGCGATGCCTGGCGTTCCGTGGCTGCTTTCTTCCTCTCTGCGATCTTTTCCTGCGAGACCGGCTCCGCCAGTTTCCTGGCGTTCGTGGTTTCCGGCGCGTGATACACCGTCGCAGTCTTCGCCGTGGCATTCAGGGTGATATGAAGGCGAGCGACGGGATCATCAATGGTATCGGACATAATTCGTGAAGAACCGTCGTGCTGGACGCTACTCTTG
This sequence comes from Acidobacteriaceae bacterium, assembly GCA_036404255.1. Classification (GTDB taxonomy): domain Bacteria; phylum Acidobacteriota; class Terriglobia; order Terriglobales; family Acidobacteriaceae; genus JARLFX01. The sequence goes on from DASWOP010000078.1 coordinate 15,346, forward strand.
GTGGTACGCACGCGGCCTTCGACATCGCGGTAACGGTGGGTTTCCCAGATCGAAGTGAACTGTGTGCCGTCGGCTCCGGTGCGGGCCGTGGTCTGCTTCTCCGTCTGCGCGAGGGGACGTCCTGTAACCGGAGAATCGACTCCCGGTACAACGGAAGACGGGGCGGCAGCGCTAATGGTAAGCGGCGCTATCGCCGGTGTCTGCTGTGCCCTGGCAACCCCAAAGGCCATAAGAACTGTTGCAGCAACCGCAAAACATGCAATTCTGCGCATACGCATTGACGTTCTCCCATCCGGCGTCCATTTCTGCGACAGGAAGCCGTGTGCTTTTTCGGGGAAGTAAAGATGCTGTCTGATTCTTTCGACGCACAGCCTACGCTCCGCGTAAGCATGGATCAAAATTTTCGCCTTATTCCATCCACGCAGTCTTTACCGTCCGCCGAAGACTCCAGAAGCCACTGCTTACTTCTGTGCCGCCGCCATCTTGTCCGTCATCTCTTTCATCGCCTGCGCCGTGTCCTTCACCACATAGCCCGCCGGTGGCTGAAACCGCTCTATCGGCGGATTTTCACGGGAAAAATTCTCCAGCACAATCGTCGTCTCGCCGTTACGCGGATCGTCGAAGACCTCTTTCATCACCAGCTTCAGATCCGGTGCGGTCCATACCTCGCGCGTACGCGTAATGGGCTGGTCGTTGCCTACCTTGCCCGCCGGAATCACGTTTGTAATCCGCTCACCGGTCACCATCACGCCGTCGATCGACTGTTGCCCAAGCTGCTCCACGTGCCCCTTGCTCTTCTCTGTGGTCTCCGGAGCCTTCGCTTTCAAAGCACTCTGCATGTCCGGCAGCTTCACCAGCGTTGCCACCTTCGGCCCCTTGCCGCCCTCCGCCCACATGGTCAGCGTCCCGGCCACCGGGTCTTTGATATACACCATCTTCATCCCCGGCTCGTCATCCTTCGCCTTCACCAGCACCTGCTCCACGCGAATGCGCCCCTCCGCATCGCGCACCAGGGCGTGATGTTTGTGGTGGGAGAGCGTTGTGCCGTCCGGCAGCTTCTGCACCGTGCGCGACACCCGCGTC
>DASWOP010000079.1:0-9469 GCA_036404255.1 Acidobacteriaceae bacterium
AAAATTCAACCTGCTGATGGGCCGCGAACTACAGCGCAAGAGCGGCGAGCCTGAGCAGATCGTATTGATGACACCCATCCTCGAAGGCCTCGACGGCGTGCAGAAGATGTCGAAGTCGCTCGGCAACGCCATCGGCATCAAAGAAGCACCAGCCGACATGTACGGCAAGCTGATGTCCATCTCCGACGATCTGATGTGGAAGTACTGGACCTTCCTCACCGATCTCCGCCCCAGCGAGATCGACCAGATGAAAGCAGACGTTGCCGCCGGCAAACTGCACCCGATGGAAGCGAAGAAGCAACTCGCGCGCAGCATCGTAGCCGACTTCCATTCGCAGGAAGAAGCCCAGCGTGCCGATGCCAACTGGGCCACGCAATTCCAGAAGGGCGGCGTCGCGGAAGACCTGCCTGTCGTGAAGATCGACCTCGCCGTTGACGGTCTGCTCGACCCAACCGCATTAGTCCAAACCATTCGCATCGCGAAACTGCTGCATCTCGCCGGTCTCGCCGCATCCATGGGCGAAGCCAACCGCAAACTCTCCGAAAAGGCCGTCAGCCTGAACGGCGAAAAGATCGCTGACAAGACCGTGGCGCTGGAAACCTCCGGCGGTTCCCCCACACTCCGCCTTGGCAAACGCGCCGTCCGCGTGGAATGGGTGCGGTAAGAGCTCTTCGATCATTACCATCTACTCCGTGACGCCAATCACTTCCCTTGCGCTCGCAACACGATAACCTCCGCGCATGAGAGTTCGTTCGTTTGCAACTCTGCTCTTCCTCGCCGCGATGCCCCTGGCCGCAGCCACCAAGACCCATACCGTCGCTCTCGGCGCCGCGCGCCACGAACCCTACCAGCCGCCCGATGCGGACAAGAAGCTGAAGGGCAAGGAAGCCATCCTGCTCAAAATCCGGCCTCTCATCATCGACGGTCGCCAAAAGGAGTGGACCACCGGCGACACGCACGACGTCACCGACCGCACCTACACCGTCCGCCGCGCCCTGCGCCTGAATGACGCCCTCCCGGGCGAGGCCGCCCACTGGATCTGGCAACCCGGCCCATGGCTCACCGTCGATCGCGTCACCGGCCACATCGCCGCGCTGCATCTGCCGAGCTTCGACCCGGCGGTCTCCCAAGCAGTATGGTTCCGCGACTACGCGGCCTACTGCGGCGTGAACTCCACCGCAAAATCACAGACACTGGTCGCCGTCGTAGCGCAGATCGGCGCGCGCCGTGCCGTGGTGCAGCACAACATCGGCAAATGGGACCCGCAGCAGCACGAGCAGCCCGTATGCGCGCCAGCGCAGTGGCAGCGCCAGCCCGTCCGCGTACGCCTGCAACCGACGGGGGCGCCCGCAATTGATATGGAAATTGTCGGCGCCACCTCATCGCTCATCGAAGACGGCGACGGGCCAGACGAGCCGTAACTTATAAATTCGCAATTCTTATCCGTCAGGGAGCCCAGAAGCCTACTGTAGTATGTATTTCGTCAAGTTTGACCGTTATTCGTTGCTCTGGAAGCGAGGATTACTCATGAAACCCCTATTTGCTCTCGCCTTGTCCCTGTTCGCTCTTCCACTCGTCGCACAACCGACCACGGCATCTCCCGATACAAGAACCATCTTCGCGCACGCAAAGGACGCCACTGTCATCATCCTCGCCGGAGAAGGAGCAGGTCGCCTACGTTCCATCGCCACCGGTGTCATCATTTCAAAAGACGGTGTGCTGCTTACTGCATTGCATGCCGTAAAAGGAGCTAATGAGGTACAGGTCCGTATGGCGAACGGAGATGTATTTGACCGAGTTGTCCTGCTCGGTTTCGACGAACGCCGCGATGTCGCCGCACTGAAGATCACAGCAGGCTCATTGCCTGCAATCCCAATTGGTGGCACTTCGGCGCTTGCGCAGGGCGACCCGGTTTATGCGATCACCAATGCAGACGGTCTTTCTTGGTCAGCCACGGAAGGCATACTCTCAGCCATTCGTACCGCCGATGAAGTCCCCGGTGTCGGTTCAGGATTCCGCTTACTGCAGTTCACCGCACCAGTTGCGCCTGGCTCCAGCGGAGGCGCGCTGGTAGATCGCTCGGGAGCGCTCGTCGGTATCATCACTAGCCGCAAGGGGGCGGCGGCTTTTGCCATCCCAATAGAAAATGTTCAAGGCCTACAGGATTCTGGGCTTCATACTGTACTTGGATCAGGATCATCGCTGCAGATGCCGAGCAAGCTCGAAGCTGGTGTGCCGCAGTCGAGTGCGGCTATTGCAAACGCCGACCCAAGACAAATTCTCAAGAATGCAAAGACGATCTATATCCACTCGAAGACGTCTTTTCTCACCGTCGACACTCTGGAACGGGCGCTAGCTCTCCAAAAAGAATGGCCGCAGCTCGATCTTACCCTCGTTGGCGATCGTCAGGTTGCCGATCTCTACATCGAGATCGATCGCCCACTATTCACCTATGTACACACCTTCATTATCTCTGACAAGAAAACCAGCATCGTTCTGGGCTCAGGTAAAGTCACCGCGTGGGACGGCACCATAGCTTCAGGCGGCCTTGCAAAAGACATCGTCAAAATATTCACCAAGGCGCGCCTCCCACAAGAGCCCAAGAAATAACCGTCGCCTCACCTCCTAGGCAGCACCTTAATCGTCCTCAGCCATATCGCCGCGAACTCCGGCCAGTGCGTCACCGGCAGCGGCCCCGGCCTGAGCCCATAGCCATGCCCGCCTTCACCGAATATATGCAGCTCCGCTGGCACCTTCGCCGCCTTCAAGCCCTGGAAGTACAGTAGCGCATTCTCTTCGTGGACGGGGTCGTCCTCCGCCTGCACCAGGAACGTCGGCGGAGTGCTGGCGGTTGGCGTCGCCTCCGGCGTCAACTTTGTCAGTCCGGCATCGGTCAGATACGCAGGATAGATCACGATGGCAAAATCTGGCCGCGTGTTGATCGCCGTATCAGCATCGCTCTCTCCCTTATAGCGAAAATCGGAATGGTTACTGAGCATCACCGCCAGGTGCCCTCCCGCGGAAAATCCCAGCACGCCGACGCGATTGGGGTCGATCTTCCACTCCGCCGCGTGCGCCCTCGTGATCCGCATCGCCTGCTGTGCGTCCTCCAGGTCCTCCGTGCGCTCGGGATAGTGCCCTTGCCCCTTGCCGTCAGCCTTGTTGATCGGCACACGGTACTTGGAGAGCACGCAGGTCACGCCCAATGAATTCAGCCACGTGCACACCTCCGTGCCTTCCAGGTCATACGCCAGAATGCGGTAGCCACCGCCGGGCAGCACTACCACCGCCGCGCCGGTATTCTTCGCCGCTGTGGGTTTATAGACCGCGAGCGTTGGCTGGCTGACATTCGTCATATGCATGAGCGGTTTTCCATCCACAAGCCGGTCTGTCGCCTTGGTGGCGTCCTGCTCAGGCCCTGGCATCACAACCGTTTCCGGCGCACCGTGGGGCCAGAGAGGCAGCGTAATCTGCTGTGCCAGAGCACCGACAGTCACACAGACGGGAACAAGAGTGGCAAAAAGGGCACGGCGCAGTATCCGATAGGTCTTCACGCCAAGAATTTTACGCCAGCCCGTTTGTAGCTGTCCCTGCGAATCCATGAAACGATTTGCCGTCCGCATGCGTATCCTCTAAACAGCGTCCTGTGCAGTCTCCTGCCACCGCGCTTTGCCCCGAAAGCTGAAAGAGGAAACCTCATGCGTCATCCCCGCTTATTCGCATCTCTCATTCTTGTCACCATTGCCGCCACCCTCTTCACCCTCCATGCGCGCGCCGCCGATGCCGCACCGCTCGCCGTCGGCTCCATCGCGCCCAACTTCACTCTGCCCTCGCAAGACAATGCACCCGTCTCGCTCCACAGCTTCAAGGGCAAGTGGGTCGTTCTCTACTTCTACCCAAAAGATAAAACGACCGGCTGTACCATTGAGGCGCATAACTTCCAGCGCGACCAGGCCAAATACACTGCGGCCAACGCAGCCGTACTCGGCGTAAGCCTCGATACGCCGGACAGTCACAAGAGCTTCTGCACGCAGGAGAACCTCACCTTCAAACTCCTCGCAGATCCATCACACAAAGTGGTGGATACCTACGATGTGCCCGTGAATGACCACATGGGCATGAAGTATGCCTCGCGCTGGACGTATCTGATTGCACCCGACGGCCGCATCGCAAAGGTGTGGACTAAGGTGTCCGTAAACGAGCACAGTGATGAAGTGCTGGCCGCCATCGCCGCTGCCAAGTAGCTTTGTTCACGAAGCAAGCGTGCCGCACACGCAAAAACGCCCGGAGCTCCATACGGAGTGCCGGGCGTTTTTGCTTGCCTTAGATTACAGTTACTTCTTTGCAGCCTTCTTGGTTGCTTTCTTTACAGCCTTCTTGACGGCTTTCTTTGCCGGCGCCTTCTTTGCTGGTGCCTTTACTGCCTTCTTGACGGCCTTCTTTACTGCCTTCTTCACTGCTTTTTTCTTCGTTGCCAAGGGAATACCTCGATTGGTAGATTTTTTGGTGCTCTTTTTTGTAGCAGCCTTTTTAGGGGCAGCCTTACCGCCGCGCAGAGCGTTCAATTTCTTCGCGGCAGATTTTGCGGCCTTTTTTACGGCCTTCTTGGGTGCGGCCTTCTTCACCGCTTTTTTCTTCGCGGGCGCGGCCACCTTCTTGGCGGCTTTCTTTACAACCTTTTTCGCCGCCTTCTTGACTACAGCTTTCTTGACCACGGCCTTCTTCTTTGCAGGCGCGCTCTTCTTCTTCGCCGCGACTGGCTTCGCTACCAGAGCAGCGACATTCTTCTGCGGCGTTACCGAGGGCCGTGCCGGCGGCGTGTAGTTACTCACCGGGGTGGATGGCATGGAGAAAACCTCAGCCTCTTCCGAGTGAGGCTCATCGTCCTGCACATGATCCTCTTCCGGCTCTAGCTCATCGTCGTCATCGTCAGACGAAACTGTCATGCTGGTCTCTTCTTCTTCATCTTCGCCAAAATGGTCGTCGTCATAGTCTGAAAAAAGATCGGCGGCGGCGCGAAGTGTGTATTCATCCTGCGACATATTTTCCTCCGTAGGCAGAGCGTCCCAGTAGTATCGCTCTATTGGATTACAGAGACAAGGATGCGCTTACTTCTTAGCGAAGGCAAGAGGGAAATAGCAATTTATTACGTTTTCTTTTTATGCCGGACGGCAGGTGCAGCAGGTGATTTTTTTGCCGGTGCCGGGCTGGCACTTTTCATTCGCGATTTAGTCGCCGTAGCCGCCTCGCTTGGCTTCGCACCTTTCGCATGCGAACTCGTGCTGCGCGGCGTAATATCGCGCGAATGACTGCTGCGCGAACTTGTCCTGCGTGCGCTGCTACTGCCGGAAGCTGCTGCACGGGCACCGCGTTTGTGTCCGCGCGTGGCTGGCGCAAGATGCACGGGTTCCGCTACCACCAGCGTCTTGCCCACAGAAACCGTATTGGATCGCAGATTGTTCCAAGTCCGCAGATGCTCTACCGAAACCCCAAACCTGTCCGCCACGGTGATCAGCGTATCACCGCGCCGCACCGTATAGCGCACCGCATGGATGCCGCTGCTTGCAGCCGCTGCGGGCATCACAGGGATCACCAGTTCATCGCCCGCTTCCAAATCGTCACTGGCCTTCAAATCATTGACGAAGGCAATGTCCTGAGCCTTAACCCGGAACGTATCCGCAATGTCTTCCACCGATTCGCCCGCTTTCACCACGTGGAAGCGCCAGGTCGCGCGCTTCTCTTCGGGCACACCGGCAATGCGCTTTTCAAACAGCAGCTTTGTCCCCAGCGGCAGATGCAGGTCGTAGCTGATGTCCTTCGGCGTGCTCAACCGTAGCAGCGCCGGATTGAGCGCCACAATCTCCTGCACGGAGCTGCTGGTTACATCGGCTACCAGCCGCAGATCCAGCGCGTAGTCCACCGTCTCGGTATCGGTGATTACGGGCGGATTCGGCACCACCTTATCGAGCCCATACTTCGTCGGATTCTTCGCCATAATGATGGCGGCAATAATGCCCGGCACATAGTTCTTTGTCGCCGTCGGCAGCGCGTTCCGCTTGTATAGCTCCCAGAAATCAGCGTACCCGGTGCGCTGCACGGCCCTCTGCACGTTGCCTGGGCCCCAGTTGTACGCCGCCATCGCCAGGTACCAGTCGCCGAACTGGTTGTAGAGCGTCTTCATATACCGCGCGTACGCCAGCGATGACTTCTCCGGATCGAACCGCTCATCGAACCAGCCGTTCCTCGCCAGTCCATACGCGCCCTGGAACGGCATAAACTGCCACATTCCACCCGCGCCGCTCTGCGCATTCACGACCTGCGGCTGAAAGCCCGACTCCGCCACTGCAAGGTAGATCAGATCTTGCGGCACACCGGCGGCTCGCAGGTCCTTCTCGATCATGTCCTTGTACTTGCCTGCGCGCTCCAGGGACCGCACCAGGTGAGCATGCCCTGCCTGTGAATTGGTGAAGTAGTTGATATAGCCGGCCACATAGTCGTTGACCACCAGCGGAAAATCCGACTTGGTCACCGCCAATTCGGCGTTTAGCTTCTCCGTCAGTTGCGGATTCGATGGGAAGGTCAGCTCGCCAGCGGCTTCCAACGGTGAAGCTTCCACCTTGGGCGAAAATCCATTGCCCTGCTTCAGCGCATCCATCTCCAGCGAGTTCACTGCGTCCACTATGTGGTCAAACTCGTCCGCGAGCTGAGGGTCGCCCTTCAGGTCATACCCGCTGGTCAGCATCTGGTCTACGGCATAATCAAAATCCTGCCGCGCCGCATCCAACCGTCCCGCGCGATAGTTGTCTACGCCACTGCGGTAGCTGCGCTCCACCTGGTCAATCAGCCGCTGGTTGCGCTGCACGGTTACAGCCTGCTGGTTGAAGGTAATGGCAGCCTGCGCCGCCGCCGGACTTACCAGCGCGGGTGCCTGCGCCTGAGCTGGGGGCTGTGTCGGCTGATCCGAGGGGCAGCCCGTGCAGAGCAGCAGCACCGGCATCGCCGCACATGCGGCCCATCGAGCCAGACCTCGGCGTGCAGCCCGCCGGCGGACATCTTCCTGCGGAATGTAAGGGCGGCTCGTCACGTAACGCTCTTGTCATTGTATGACGGTTGACAGCCTCCGCGGCGAGCCACCCCCTTCCCCCTACAATCACGCCCCGGCACTTCTCCCGATTGAGTCAAGATCTGCGAGTATTTCGGAAGGAATCTGTAGCGTAGCCGCCTTCAGATTCTCACGAAGATGTCCCACGGAAGACGTGCCCGGAATCAGTAAGATATTGGGCGAGCGCTGCAGCAGCCATGCCAGCGCAACCTGCATCGGAGTCACCTCAAGTGTTGCGGCTGCCTCATTGAGCTTGGACGACTGCAGCGGGGAGAATCCACCCAACGGAAAATAAGGCACATAGGCTATGCCCTGCGCAGCGAGACCATCGACGAAGTCATCATCAGTCCTCTGTGCCAGGTTGTACATATTCTGTACGCAGACAATCTCCGTAATAGCCTGAGCTGTGGCGAGCTGCTGGCTGAAGACGGTGCTGAGGCCGATGTGCCGAATAAGACCCTGCTGTTTCAACTCCGCAAGCACCGTCAGCGGCTCTTCAAAGGGTTCGTCCTCAGGAGCAGCAAAGCCACCCAGGCGAAGATTGACGACATCGAGCACATCCAGGCCGAGATTCCGCAGGTTGTCGTGCACCGCGTCGATAATCTCCTGGCGAGAGCGTGCGTGCGGCCATGAGCCATCGCTGCCGCGGCGCGCTCCCACTTTGGTCACGATCACAAGATCATCCGGGTAAGGATGGAGCGCCTGCTTGATGAGCTGATTGGTTACGTGTGGGCCATAAAAGTCGCTGGTATCGATGTGGTTCACACCGGAGGCAATGGCCTCGCGCAGAACAGCGATCGCGCCTGAAACATCGCGCGGCGGTCCCCAGACGAGTTTGTCGCCATCCCGTCCGGCGAGTTGCATCGCGCCATAGCCCATACGGTTTACGGTCAACGAAGTGCCGGGCAGCGTAAAGCTACCACCAAGATCCATCTGTTTCGTCATGCGGTTTCTCCTCAAGTCCGTTCGTTGCTTGTAATTACGCTTACTATCATTAGATGAAGAAAGCTTCAGATTAGGAGTTCGCATTTGTCCCAGCCTTCACACGCTCTCTTAGAGCCCCGCAAATCGCCAGTGCAAGCCCGTTCCGCCGCCAGCGTAGAAGCGATCCTCGAGGCCACTGTTCAGGTTTTGCTCAGTGTCGGCAAGGACCGGCTGACCACCACAAGAGTGGCCCTGCGAGCCGGCGTATCGGTGGGAACACTCTACCAATACTTCCCCAACAAGAGCGCGCTGCTACAGGCCGCCTTAAAACGTCACCTCACTGCGGTAGCAAGCGCCGTCGAACATGTCTGCCGCGAGCAGGAGGGCCAGAAACTCCAGCCAATGGTGACCGCTCTCATCACCGCATTCCTTCAAGCCAAGATGCAGAATGTGAAGACGAGCGTAGCTCTCTACGCCGTAAGCTCCGACCTGGACGCAGCAAAGATCGTGCAGCAGATCGGAAGCCGCTCCACGAAAGCAATCGTTCAAATGTTGACGACCTCACCCGAGCCGCTCACCGCCGATCCGCAGCTCATTGCCTTCATGCTTCAGGGCCTGATGACCGGGGTCAGCCGCAAACTGTTGGAATCTCCAGCTCCCGAAAAGCATTTCGATGCAGTCCGCCGCGAACTCATCTCAATGGCATGCGCCTATCTGCATGCCTGTTCATCGCGTTGAACCCGGATCCCACGACGAACTGGCACGCTTACAGATAGCTGAGCCACCAGTCGCGGCGCCGTGCGCGGAACCGGCTGAACCAAAGGCATCCGGGATAGAGCGCCACAATCACGCAGAGCCAGACGACATAGACGACGGGCAGACTATGCCCAACTGGGGGAAAGTCGCCGAGAAACAGCTTCTCAGTGGAGGTGTAGTCGCGCCACGAAGCCCCCAACGCAACTCCACTCACCAGCGCAGCAGCATGGATCAGGTAGATGTGCTGGACGTAGTAGAAAAATGGAACCCGGCCATAGACCTCCACAATGCCGCGAGCACGCACCAGCAGGTTGCGGCTAACCAGCACATCAAAGCCGGTATAAAGCAGCAGCAGAACACCAAATGTTGCCAGCACATAATCCAGCGACGGCGGATACTTCTGCACCTCGAAGAACGACATCGCCGTATGGCTGAAGCTGCCCAGATGTAGGAAGTGGTAGCTGTCGCCATAGCCATTGATCAGGCGCATCACGCTGAACGCTGCAAGAAAGAGCAACCCCAGCCCGCCAGTAAGGAAATGCCGCACAGCATGCCGCGCCGTGATGTTAGCAAGCGGGCCAAAGGCATAGCCCACACACATAATGCCCGTCCACGAAAGCACAGGATAGAACACGACCCCCAGGTACCGCCCATGCCACATAATTGGCGCCCCTTGATGCAGCAGGA
>DASWOP010000080.1:0-12256 GCA_036404255.1 Acidobacteriaceae bacterium
CCGCTTTACAGGACGGATATGATGGGCCTATCCACGTTTCTGCTGGATGCGGGGGGAGGAATCCGCGCCAGCAGCTATGCATCTAATCCACAGTAATCAGTGAATGGAGGCGGCATGGACCAAGTAGAGAGCAACGGCCAGAATGCAGCAAAACCAGAGCTGACAGAAGACCAGAAGCTACGCCGCCTGAAGATGATGATGAACATGGTGATGCAGGTGATCGCGCAGGATGGCAGCCTGTCCGTTGACGATGCGAGCCAGATGGTGGCGGATAGCCGCGTTGCGGCGCTTGCACTCTTTCCCGACAAGGAACTGGCGTATGACCTGATCTATAAGCCTCGTTTTCAACGACTTATGAGGGAACGGTTTCGACTGCACTAGGGCAGAAACCCCGTGCGAGCTTATGCACATTTCACGGGTCCATAACGGTGAACTTGACGGGCTACACGGTGCTCAACGGTAAAGCCTCGGGCAGCTACTTGTTTTCGATGGATTGCAGATGAAAGGTGATGCTTCCCCAGAAGAGGAAGGCGCGAATCTGGACGGGGATGTGGCGGGGATCGTCTGTGTACCAGATCATGATGTTGCCGCGGTTCTTCACTACGCCGCTGTCTGAGGTGGGCTGGACGCGGACGGTCTGGAAGGTGCCTGCCGGAGTCTTGATCTCTTCGTGGGCGAGGACTTTCATGGTGACGGGGACGGTACGCAGGGCGTCTCCGAGGGGGAAGGATGTGCTCTGGCCGGGATGAAGGGGCTGCGAGGCGGCGTAGAAGATGGCGGAGAGTGAATCGGTGACGCAGGGGGGGATGGTGGTCTCGGTCTGCTTCGAGGTTCCCTTCACCATGTTCTTTTCGGTCTGGGTCTGTTTGCCGGTGGCGTAGTTGAAGAGCAGGTCGCTGTTTACCTTGCGACGGCCTTCCACGATGTGCTTGTTGAAGCTGAGAGAGCAGCCGGTGCGGGTGTCAAAGACGGACTGGAAGCGGTCTTCGACGGGAAAGAGCATGTTCACCGCGCCGATGGTGTCTGCTGTGGCGGTGACCTTTTCCGTGTTGCCCTGATTTTCCAGGTGGAAGACGGCGGTGCCGGCGGAGAAGACACGCCAGTCCACGCTGAAGGTGAGCGTCTGCCGGGCGGGAAAGACGTAGCCCGGGGGTGGAGGCGGCAGGGTGGGCAGTTGCTGCGCGTGCGCGGCAAGGGTGGGCAGCGCGGCCACTGAGGCTAGAAGAGCATGGCAGACCCATCGGCTGTTGAACGCTTTGAAATTCAAATGGCTTTGTCCCGGCTCCAGTTAGCGAATGTTCCCTGCACCCGAAAAACTAACGGGTGATGTAGATCATTCTGAGTGCGAGCGCGGCATACAGCGCCGCAACCCCCATTAGAGCATTGTACTCGCGGTGACGCAGGTAAAGCGCGCCGGAGAATGCTCCAGATTCGGCCTGCGGAGCACGTGCGGGCATGAGCCGCGGCAGTAGCCGGGGCACGCGGGCAGCGTAATCCGCAAACGCAGGAAATGCACCACGCAAAAACTCTTCTTCCGAGAAGATGGTGGGCAGGTAGATGGCAAAGAACAGTGCGGCAAAGATAACGAGAATCTCCCAGCGGCGCGATGCGGCGGCAAATCCGAAGGCCATGAGCATGGAGCCGAGGTAGAGCGGGTTGCGGGTGTAAGCGTAGGGGCCGGTGACGGCGAGCTCAGAGTTCTTCTTCACGTATCCGGAGGCGTAGGCGCGCAGCCAGAGGCCGGGAAGAACCAGAAGCAGGCTCCAGAGCAATGTGGTGCGGCTGGGATTGGCGCGCCAGAGGTAGAGGGCCGCAAAGGCGAATCCCAGAGGAACGCGGATGCGGCGGGCGATGCGCTGCCAGGTTGTCTTCTTGCCTGTTGCTGAACTCATGCTCTCCTAAGGCTGCGGCTGTAGCAGTTCCATCGCCGAGTGTATTACGTCTTCTACATGAATGCTCAACAGGCCGGCCTCCGGCTGCTGCAGACGGCTATGGTTAGTGACGGATTGGGCACTGCGCAGGACGCGGGCGCGCGGGGTAAATGGGCCGTTGCGCGCTGGGTCTGTGGGGCCGTAGATGCCGACTCCCGGAATGCCGAGCGCGGCGGCGAGATGTAGCGGGCCAGTATCTCCTCCAATGCAGAGCACAACTCTGCGCAGCAACGCGGTGAGCCGGGGGAGATCGGAGACGGCAATGCTGGCTGCGCCACCTGAGGATTGGACGACCCGCAGGGCCATTTCGTTATCAGCCGAGGCAACGGCGACCAGCGAGGTGTAGCCGAGGGCCTGCAGCGCGACTGCGAGCTGTCCGTAGCGCTCTGGCGGCCAGCGCTTTGCTCCCCAGCCACCGCCAATGGAGAAGACGACGACGCGACTGCGGGCTGCTTCTGGCAAGGCGGCAAAGAGGGTGTTGCACCAGGCTTCGGCGGAGGGGGGGGGGAGGAGGGACAGGGCTGCGGGGGCGAGGGGGAGGCCGGTGGCGGCGCCAAGGATTTCGCAGGCCTGCTGGACGACATGGGGCTGGTGGAGGGGGACTTTCTGCGAGTAGAAGAGGCGGGCGACGGCTTCTCGGGGATGCGCGGAGCCAGTAAAGACGCGGGTTCCGGCGAGCCAGCCGACGATGGAGGAGCGGATGGTTCCCTGCAGATCGACGGCGATATCGTAGTGCTGGTCGCGGAGATAGCGGCGCAGAGTGCGGATGCTTTTTGCAGTTGCGAGGCTGGCAGGATGGGCCTTCCAGTCACGTACCGGCACGGTGTGAATGTGGTCCACCAACGGTACATTTGAGGTGGTTTCGACGGTGAGCAACGGTGTCCAGCGAGGCTCGATGGCCCAGCCGATGTATGCGGCGGGAAGACGCTCGCGCAGAGCCGCGACGGCAGGCAGGGCGTGCAGCACATCGCCCATGGCACCGATGCGCACGATCAGGATGCGGGGTGCGCGTTGGGAGGCGTCGGGCATTCCTGCTATTTTCTCACGCAGAATCCCAGGTCTTGCTTTTGTGGTCTCCGAGAAGGCCTGGGGCAGGATGAGCACCTGCATCCCAGGTCTCAAAAGCGAGACCTGGGGCACCCGCTCTCACGCAGAGGAAGAATTTCTGGCTAACAGCTCGGCCAGTTGGGCGGTGGCGGTGGGGGCGTCGAGGATGGTGGTGACCAGTTCGGCGATGACGACGGGGGCGATCTGGGTGAGGGCGGCGAGCATATCGGGCTGCAGCTTGCAGGCGTCCTTGGCCGTGGTGACGAAGCTGTCTGCGCCGAATTCGAAGGCGCGGCCAAGAAGCGCCTTGATATCGCGCATGGTGTAGAGATGGTGGTCGGGAAAGTCGACGTGCGCTACGGGTTCACAGCCGTTGAGGCGAAGCAGAGCGTGGAAGGATTGCGGACGGGCCACCGCGCAGAAGGCCAGCGGACGTTTGGGCGCGGCGGTGGGGGTGCCTTCCATTGTGGTGAAGCGGAGGGCGCGGTGGATTCGCCAGAAGAGGGGTTTGCGGTCGGGGCCGAGGAGTTTGCGGGCTTTGATTTCCAGCGCAGGAGCTTCCTCTTCGCGGAGAACGATGATGTCTGCGCGGCGCAGGGCGGAGAGAGGCTCGCGAAGGTTGCCAGCGGGCAGGAGGTGGTCGGCGAAGTCGGCCTGCAGGAGGAGAACAATCTCAATCTGGCGGGCGAGTTTGCGGTGCTGCATGCCGTCGTCGAGGATGTGGAGGGTGTTCGCCGAGGGCAATTGCTGCTCGACCAGAAGGCCGGCGCGGTAGCGGTCGGCGCCGACGTAGACGCCGAGCCCGGCGCGGGCGAGCAGCAGAGGCTCATCGCCGAATTGTGCGGCGGTACCGGTTGGGTCGGCCTGCACGATGCCGCCTTCGCGGCGGCCATAGCCGCGGGTGAGGACATCGGCGTGCCAGCCCGCGGCGGCGACGAGATGGTGCAGGGCGAGGACGAAGGGCGTCTTGCCTGCGCCTCCGGTGGAGAGATTGCCGACGCTCACGACGGGCCAAGTGAGTTGCTTCGGATGCAGGAGGCTGGTGGCGTAGAGGGCGTTCTTTGCAGCGACTACGGCGGCGTAGAGGGGCACGAGCGGGAGCAGAAGGCGACGCTTACTCATGGGTGGCTCCGTTGCTCATGGCTGGTCTTCCCTTGCTCATGGTTGCCTCGGTTGCAGCAGGGGGAGGAGTGCGTCAACGGTGCGCTCGGTGGCGCCGGACTCTGAGAGGAAGACGCGCTGGCCGGATTCGCCGAGGGCCGCGGCGCGTTGGGGGTTGGTCAGAAGAGCGAGCAGCATGGGGTAGAGGGTCTGGCGGGAGACGATCTCGATGGCGTCGGCGATGCGCATGGAGGCGACGATGGCACGGAAGTTTTCAAACGACTCGCCCATGACGACGGGGACGGCGAACTGCGCGGGCTCCAGGGGGTTGTGGCCGCCGGAGGGGACGAGGCTGCCGCCGACGAAGGCAACGTCTGCGAGGGAGTAGATGGAGGCGAGCTCGCCGACTGTATCCAGCAGGAAGACGCTGGCGGGGGCGATGGGCTGGGGCGACCATTGCGAGCGGCGGACGAAACGTACCTTGCGCTGCGTGAGCAATTGGGCGACGGCGGCGAAGCGTTCGGGATGGCGCGGCGCGAGGATGCAGACGAGATTCGGGAGGGCGGCGGTGAGCGCGGGGAGACAATCGAGGAGTGCAGCTTCTTCGCCGTCGAGGGTACTGCCGCAGACCAGGACGCTTGCGTTCGGGGGAAGCTGGCGGCGGAGTTCGTCTGCCAGTGGGCCATGGGTCTCTGCGAGGCGGATGTCGAACTTGAGATTGCCGAGGTTGCGGACGCGCGGTGCAGGAGCGCCGATGATGCGCAGGCGGTCGGCGTCTTCTTCACTCTGCGCGCAGAAGAGCGTTACATGCTGCAGCAGCGGACGCCAGAGGGCGCGGAGGCGGCGGTAGCGCGGCAGTGAACGGTCTGAGATGCGGGCGTTGACCACGGCAACGGGGATTTTGCGGCGTGCGCACTGCAGAAGCAGGTTGGGCCAGAACTCGGTCTCGACGAGGATGAGGAGTTCGGGGGAGAGTGCCGCGAGGTAGCGGCGGACAATCCAGGCGAAGTCCAACGGGAGGTAGAAGACGCGCTCGTGGCCGAAGCGCTGCTGGGCGAGACGCTGGCCGGTGCGGGTGGTGGTGGAGATGCAGATGAGATGGTGCGGCAGCTCCTCTTCGAGTTCGGCTATGAGGCGGGCGGCGGCGATGATCTCTCCGACGGAGACGGCGTGCAGCCAAATGGTGCGGCGGCCACGGGCGGCGGAGCGAAGGGCTGACGGCACGCGGCCAAGACGCTGGCTGAGGCCTTCGCGGTATTTGCCGGTGGTGAGCATGCGGAAGAGCCAGAAGGGCGAGCCCAGCAGGAGAACCAGCGCAAGCGCGAAGCTGTACAGAATCCAGAGGCTCACCAGGCTCCTTTCGCCTTTACGGCTAATCTCCTCACAGAGGATAATCGTACAGTGATGAAGCGGCCTTTTGCATTTCTGCTAACGATGGTGGTGCTCTGCGGGGGCGCAGGAGCCTCGGGCAAGCCGCCCAAGGCGCAGCCTGCATCGACGTATAGCGCTGTGGATGCGCACCCGCAGGAAGGGGTGACGATTGCGGTGGACGCCTTCGATACGCCGGAACGGACGGGGTTTCTGCGGCTGAACTATCTGCAGAAGGACCTGATGCTGGTGCGCGTGATTGTGACCAACACGAGCGACCGGGTGATCCAGATGGATGATGTGCGCATGCAGTTTATCTCTGCCGACAACGACCGGATTCCGGCAGCGACGCCGGAGGAGGTGGAGCGGCGGATGAGCGACGTGCGCGATCCTTCGCACAAGGTGTGGAAGTCGCCGATTCCCTTGCCGCAGAAGGCTCCGAAGATCAAGAAGGTGGAGCAGGACATGGCGGAGTTCAGCTTTAACGCGCTACAGGTGCAGCCGCATACGACGCAGGCGGGATTTCTTTGGTACGACGTGAGCGGGCTGGCGACGCCGGTGCTGCGCGGGGCGCAGATCTACGTGAAGATGGTGAAGGATGCGGATGGGAAAGACCTGTTTCCTTTTACGATTCCATTTCAGGGGAAGTAGCGGACTCTCCTTGTGGAATGACGGATTTGCTGTCAAGGGGTAAGGTGTGGACGGGTGTGTGAAAAGGGTTGATTTTATTGGGTGAATTGCTTGTTTTGAGGTTGGCGTAGTTGGGTGCTGGGGTTGGTATTCTGGATAGGTGAGTTAAGGCGAGGTCCGGTGGGGACGCATGCACGTTTCACGGACCCAAGACGGTGAACTGGACGGACTGCACGGTGCTATGCGGAGAACGGCTGGAGGCCACGGGCGTTTGTGCGGCGGAAGGCTGGAATGGTATGGGTGGCGTTGAGTTCGTCTGGATTCTTTGCCCTTCGCTACGCTCGAGGGTCAGAATGACTCGGTTGAGATTTGTGGTGAGGATGAGGGAAAGACAACGGCCTTCCTGGGGTTGAGTGTCGTGCAGCGATAAAGACAACTGCGGGGGTCCTTCGCTAACCGCTCAGGATGACGACGGTTTTGAGATTTGTGGTGGACCAGAAGACGTGTTGGCTGCGTAGAGATTTGCGCTCCCATTCGGCTACGCTCAGGGCAGGCTCCGCGCGGCCGTCGCTTTCCTGCCCCAGCGAACAAAATGCCGTTCGCCGGGGACCCCGTTTGCGACGCTTCCCACTCATCGCAAAAAGCGCGATGAATGGGGCACCCAGAGTGGGGGCTGGTTGAGAAGCAGATTCCGCGCGCTACGCTTCGGAATGACAAACAGCAGCAAGAGCAAAGGCGAGAAGCAGATTCTTCGCTTCGCTCAGAATGACAAAGTCTAAGACGACGTTCTTCCTGGAGAATGACAACGCTGGGGCGACGACCTTCCCCAGAGGCTTTCATGCACGATCAGCTATCCCGGTATCATGGAGGGATGCTGCGTTTACGATCTGCTGTGCCTGCCGATGTTCCATTGATGCTTGCTTATGTGCGCGAGCTTGCCGAGTTTGAACATGAGCCGGAGTCCGTGCTCGCCACGAAGGACGACTTGCTGCGCGATGGTTTCGGCGAGCGGGCGGCGTTTGGCTGCGTGATGGCGGAGTGGGATGGCGAACCGGCGGGGTTTGCGCTGTACTTTCACAACTACTCGACGTGGAAGGGGCGTAGCGGCATCCACGTGGAAGATATTTTTGTGCGGGCGGCGTTTCGCGGGCGCGGGATTGGCAAGGCGCTGCTGCTGCATGTGGCTGGGATTGCACTGCAGGAGAAGAGCGGACGGTTGCAATGGGATGTGCTGGAGTGGAATAAGCCAGCGGTGGGTTTCTACGAGAAGATGGGTGCGACGATGCTGACGGAGTGGCGGATTATGCGGGTGGATGGCGACAAGTTGCCAGCGATGATTGAGACGGGCAAGTGAGCGTGCGTGTGCGGGTGATTGGGGGCGGACTGGCAGGGCCGGAGGCGGCGCTGCAGGCGGCGCGGCTGGGCTGCGATGTGGATCTGTATGAGATGCGGCCGCAACGCTCGACCGAGGCGCACCAGACGAGTGATTTCGCGGAGCTGGTTTGCTCCAATTCGCTGAAATCCGAGAGCGAGAATACGGCGCCTTGGGTGCTGAAGCAGGAGATGCGGCGGGCGGGGTCACGGCTGCTGCAGGCGGCAGATGCGAGCGCGGTTCCGGCGGGTCATGCGCTGGCGGTGGACCGCGTGGTGTTTTCGCGGCTGGTGGCGGAGCAGATTGCGGCGGAGCCACGGATCACGGTGCATCGCGAAGAGGTGACGCGGCTGGATGAGACGGCGGAGGGCATCACCATTTTGGCGAGCGGGCCGCTGACGTCTTCGCCGCTGGCGGCGGAGATTCAACGGCTGACGGGCGCGGAGCATCTGGCGTTCTATGACTCAATCAGCCCGATCGTGGAGACGGGCAGCATCAACATGGACCGCGTGTACTATGCGGCGCGGTGGGACAAGGGGACGGCGGACTACATCAACTGCCCGTTCAACCGGGAGGAGTACGACACGTTTCTGGACGCACTGATCGCGGCGGAGAACGTGGAGGAGAAAGACTGGGAGAAGGTGAAGTACTTCGAGGGGTGCCTGCCGATCGAAGAGACGGCGAGGCGCGGGCGGGACACTCTGCGCTTTGGGCCGATGAAGCCGGTGGGGCTGCGCGATCCGCGGACGGGGCAGACGCCGTATGCGGTGGTGCAGCTGCGGTGCGAGAATCTGCGGGCGGACTCTTACAATCTGGTGGGATTTCAGAATCACCTGAAGTTTGGCGAGCAGGCGCGGGTGCTGCGGCTGATTCCGGGGCTGGAGAACGCGGTGTTCCTGCGCTATGGGCAGATCCATCGCAACACGTATATCAATGCGCCGACGCTGCTGACGGAGACGCTGCAGCTTAAGGCGCATCCGAACATTCTGGTGGCGGGACAGCTTTCTGGCGTGGAGGGCTACACGGAATCCATCGCTTCGGGGCTACTGGCGGGACGGTATGCGGCGGCGCTGGCGCAGGGGCGGGTGCCGGTGGCTGCTCCCAGGGAGTGCGCGCTGGGTTCGCTGACGCACTACATTACGCATACGGAAGCGAAGACGTTTCAGCCGGCGAATATGACGTTTGACCTGCTGCCGCCGATGGATGTGGAGACGCGGAAGAAGACGCGCGACAAGAAGGAGCGGCACCGCATCCAGTGCGAGCGGGCGCTGGCGGCGTTTGATGCGTGGTTGGGTAGAGTGAGCATGGTCACTGCTGACTCCGTTTAATCAACGCGGAATTTACTTTCATCTGCAACAGCATTGCGGTACTCTTGGCGGCATCCCCGAAGAGTGTGTTTGAGGTGAATGATGAGAGTTCTTTCTGCCATTGAAGCTATTGCGCCTGCGTGGAAGCGCGCGTGGGAGATACTGTTCGCGCCGTTTCGCGCGGGACGCTCCTGGAAGCTGGGGGCGGTTGCGCTGGTGAGTTGCTGCGCCATCACCTACCTGCCTGACGTTTCTTACCGGTCTACAATTCCAGCGGATGCGTCGGTTCACACGCAGATGGCATTCCAGGCGCTGTCTGGATTCGCAATCTTCATGGCCGTGATGGTCTCTTTGATCGGGCTCGTATTTTTTTATTTCGGCGCGCGCATGCAGTTTGTGCTGATGGAGACCACGGCGACACGGCAGACGATGGTGGCGCCGATCTGGGCGAAGTATGGCGACAGGACGTGGCGCTGGATCGGGCTCAAGATTATGCCGAGCGTGCTGCTGCTGTTCCCTTTCATCTTCTTCATTAGGAGACTAATGTGGAAGATGGCCGTACTGCAGGCGGTGCACCGGGGCCAGCCGCCGCAGGCGGATTTCTTCGTTCATCTGTTCGCCATCATCGCAGGCATATGGCTGATCGGCCTGACGGCGAAGTACGTGAGCGGGCTGGTGAATGATTTTCTGCTGCCGCCAATCGCGCTGGAAAACTGCAGCATTGCGCTGGCGTTCAATCGCTTCGGGCGCGCGTTTACGGAAGACCCGGGCGGGTTTGTGCTGTACATGCTGCTGAAACTCGTACTGCTGTTCGTTTTCGGAATCGCGGGCTACATCATCACCATATTGGTGATTGGCATTCCCAGTGTTGTCGCAGCGGTATGTATTTTTCTGCTGATCCATCTCGCGCATGGCATTGGCGCCTACATCGCGGTGGGGCTGGGGTGCGCGCTGCTGGCGTTGATTGGGGGGGCGTATTGCCTCTACGCAGGCACGCTGATCATGGGACTGGTGGTCACGTTCTTTCAGGCGTACAGCATGTACTTCTACGGCGGACGCTATGAGCCGCTGGGGAATTTGATGGAGCCGCCGATTGCTCCGGTTGCGCCAGCAGAGACTGCTCCGCCGGTGGATGATGTGCCGCCGATGTTTCCGCCGCCGGAGGCTGTGGGGTAAAGGCCTTGTTTGGGCACGGATGATTCAGGGGCCTGAAGGCCCCTGCTCCCTCTGAAAGACAGAGGACAAAAGCAGATTCCTCCGCTACGCTGCGGAATGACAAAATAAGTATTGGGAATGACAAGCATGGTGACTCGTGCAGCGGAAGCTTTTGGCGGCTTGGGTGATGCGGAAACTCTCGGGATCCTTCGCGCAAAAACGCGCTCAGAATGACACTTTCTACATTGTTGCTGAGGTTAGACTTGGGCGGGAGCGGTTCGCGCGTAGCGCGAATATCCCACACATCGCGATGAAACTGCGATGTATGGGGCACCCAGAGTGGTGGCGCGATGGGCTTTTGAGATTCTTCGCTGCGCTCAGAATGACAAGGTTGAAAGGTTAAAGCTCAAAGGAACAGCACAATGAAGGAACAGCGCAATGAACTTGATGCTCACGTGCTGAGGGCTACCTGGTGCGCTCGGCTAGGGTGACTTTTTTGCGGGCGCGGACTTTGAACCAGATGGGGGAGCCGATGAAGCCGAAGCTGTCGCGAATCTGGTTGGCGAGGAAGCGCTCGAAGGCGAAGTGCAGCTTCACCTCTTTGTCTGTAAAGAGCACGAAGGTGGGCGGTGCGACGGCGGCCTGCGTCATGTAGAAGATGCGGACGCGCTTGTTCATCGGAACGCTCGCGCGCTGGAAGTCGACCTTCTCCAGGAACTTGTTCATCTGTCCGGTGGAGACGCGCTTGCGGCGTTCGCGGGAGACGAGTTCGGTTTTGGCGAAGACCTGATCGATGTTCTTCTTCTCCAAGGCGGAGATGAAGACCAGAGGAGCGTATTCGAGATACTTCAGAGCGTCGCGGACCTGCTGCTCGTAGATCTTTTTGTCTACCGGCTCTTTGCCGTCGGTGCGGTTGGTGGTGACGGCGTCCCACTTGTTGACGACGATGATGACGGAGCGGCCGCTCTCGTGCGCGTAGCCGCCGATGTTGGCGTCGAGCGCGGTGACGCCTTCGGTGGCATCGATGATGAGCAGAGAGACGTCTGCGGCTTCAAGATGCTTGCGCGCCATGACGACGGAGAGCTTCTCTGCCATGAGCCTGGTCTTGCCCTTGCGGCGGATGCCGGCGGTATCGACGAAGCGGTAGATGTGGCCTTTGCGCTCGACGATCTCATCGACAGCATCGCGGGTGGTGCCGGCGATGGGCGAGACGATGGCGCGGCTGGTGTTGGTGAGCGCGTTGAGCAGGGTGCTCTTACCGACGTTGGGGCGGCCGATGATGGCAACCTTGGTCTCGCGCTGGTCGTATTCGCCATGCGTACGCATGTGCGAGCCGGGCAAGGGGACCTTGGGCGCGACGGCAGCTTCGTCTTCGTCGGAAGGTGGTGGCTCGATTTCTTCTGCTTCTTCGTGAACAACGGGCTTTGGCGGAGGAAGGACGGCGAAGACATCGTCCAGCAGGTCGCCGATGCCGCTGCCGTGTTCGGCGGAGATGGCGAGGACGTTGCGGAAGCCGAGGCGGCGGAAGTTTTCTGCCTGCACTTCCATCTGCTCGGTATCGATCTTGTTCACAGCGAGGAAGATGGGTTTGCCGCCGCGGAGGAGAAGGCGGGCGAGCTCGATATCGGGCGCGGCGAGCTCGGTGCGGCCATCTACGACCATGATGATGGCGTCTGCTTCTTCGAGCGCGACCTGGGCCTGACGGAAGATCTCGGAGGGGATGAGGGCTTCGTCGTCAGGCACGACGCCGCCGGTATCTACCAGGCGGGCGCGTGCATTCTGCCACTCGATTTCGCCGTAGATGCGGTCGCGGGTGATGCCGGGCTCATCGCCGACGATGGAGCGGCGGCTGTGGGTGAGACGATTGAAGAGGGTGGATTTGCCGACGTTGGGACGGCCGCAGACGGCAACCAGCGGCAGGCCTGCGTTGTCTGCCGCTTCGGTGGCGGCGGAGACGCGGGCTTCGTCGATGGGATCGATGATCCGCCAATCGCTTTCGCCTGCTTCGGGCGTGAGGATGGCCCTGCCGGAGAGCTTCTTCGGCGCGGGCTTGGCCGCAGCGGCTTTGGCGGCGAGGGCCTTCTTGCCGGCTTTGGCGGCGTCAGAGGCGGACTTTGGATTGCGGCCCTTGCGCGGACGCGTGTCTGCGCTGCGGTGTTTCTTGCCCATCCGGTGCTTGGGTGCTTTTGCTTTCTGTGCCATAAAAATAACTCTTTTCCGGACCGGGCGATATGCCGTTTGGGTGGATCCTGGGGAGGGGCGGCGGAGTACACACCCCTACAGTGTCTATTATAGGAAGTAGTGCCGCTCCGCGTTTAATGTCCTGCTTTGACGGCAACGAACAC